>CALWLV010000079.1 GCA_944381595.1 uncultured Roseburia sp. | reverse complement strand
CGAAATCTTCTATGAGAACAATTATCAAAGGTACCAAACAGATAAAATCAACAGCATTATAATATAGCACATATCGTTACAAAGAGAAAAACGGCTACAAGATCCGTATTTATTGGGATCATAGCCGTTTTTTCATTTCCCAACTGTCAAAGATGGGAGTATAATACAAAATATCCAAAAAATCAATTCGGATTATAATAATTTTTGCTATTTTTTACAACGAGGCACCAAAATCGCTGACCATAATCTGACCTGTAAGAGCTTTTGACTCATCAGATGCAAGGAACAGCAAAATATTTGCCACATCTTCCGCCTTACACGGACTGACTCCTTTCAAATCATTATGTTTTGCCATTGCTCCCATCATACCCATATCCAGTTCTGCCGGATTCATTCCTGCAGTCATCGGTGTAAGTATCGTACCAGGGCAAACTGCATTACAACGAATTGCCTTATCTGCCAGAAGCAATGCCGTATGCTTCGTAATTCCAATCAGCGCTGCCTTAGATGATACATAGGCAGCTCCTCCGCCACCATTATACCCTGCTACGGAAGCAACGTTTACGATTGAAGCTCCGCTTTCCATTTTCTCCAAAGCCGCACGAATACACTGCATGGTTCCTACCTGGTTAATGGATAAAATCTTCGTCAGTTCATCGTCCTGATATTTTGTAATTGGTTTCAGGCCGGTGTCAAGTACCCCTGCATTATTCACCAATATATCTAACTTACCAAACGTATCCACTGCTGCCTGTACCAATGCCCTGCAATCTTCATTTTTTGAAATATCCGTCGGTACTGCAAGAACCTTGCCTCCATCCTCCCTGATTTCGTCCGCAACTTTCTCTAACGCATCAACCCGACGGGCACTGATGACAACATTGGCTCCCTCTGCCGCAAACATCTTTGCCGCTGCCGCTCCTACACCTGAGTTTCCTCCTGTGATAATAGCTGTTTTTCCTTCTAAACGATTCATGATATCACCTTTCCTTTCTCAATTTGTTCGCCTGTGCTAACTTATAGTTTCAGTATAGTACAAGGGGGATGTTTTGTCAAACAAAGATATTGTTTCGTTTGTCAGCTGTACAAAGAATTTTAATTGTGCTATACTACTGAAAGCATAAAAAATATCAATGGAGATGAATTATGATAAATTGTATTTATGTAGGCATCGGAGGTTTTATTGGTTCCATATGCAGATATCTGATTGGGCAGATTCCCCTTCATGCCGGAAATGGTTTTCCCTTTAAAACACTCATCATAAACGTTATCGGAGCATTTCTGATTGGCGTACTTTCTTCGCTTTCTTTCAAGAATTTATCCCTCGACCCCCGTCATATTCTTCTGTTAAAAACCGGCGTCTGTGGAGGTTTCACCACATTTTCCACTTTTGCTCTGGAAACTACGGAGTTGATTCAAAATAACCAGCCTGTCCTGGCAGCCATTTATATGATATCCAGTATGACTTTAGGGGTACTGGCAGTATTTGCGGGGGAGATGATTGTATGAGTATCAACATATTTCATGTCATAGGAATTATTTTGACGTTCCTCATGGTTGCCGGAGTGGGAGTCTATTCCGGAAGCAGAGTAAAAAACGTCTCTGATTTTACCACCGGTGGCGGAAAAGCCGGTACATTCATGGTCAGCGGAGCATTGATGGGAAGTGTGATAAGCGGTCAGGCTACCATCGGAACCGCCCAGCTTGCATTTTCCTTTGGAATGTCAGCCTGGTGGTTTACTCTTGGCATTGGCATTGGATGCCTGATTCTGGCACTCTGCTATGTGAATCCTTTGCGGAAAAGCGGTAGCATAACCATCCTTCAGATTATCTCTAAGGAATATGGAGAAGCCACGGAATATGTTGGCTCCGTTCTCAGTTCCATTGGTATTTTCATCAGCATCATTTCCCAGGTTATTGCCTGCAGTGCATTGCTTACTTCCATTACTTCTTTCAACTTATGGCAGTCCGCACTGATCGCTATCCTGCTCATGTCCATGTATGTACTATTTGGAGGCGCCTGGGGTGCAGGAATGGGCGGAATCTTAAAAATGCTGCTGGTATATTTTTCCTGTGTGATTGGGTTTGTCTTTGTGATGTATTTATCCGGTGGTTTTTCCGGACTGACAGAATCTTTGAGAACTGTGATGACTGGAACCAGTCTTGGTCCTTTATATGAGATTCAAACAGATACAGATGTTGCCCACCGATTCTTCTCTTTGTTGGCAAGAGGCCCATTTCACGATATCGGTTCCTGCCTTTCGCTGGTGCTTGGAATTCTTTCCACTCAGACCTATGCACAGGCAATCTGGTCTGCCAAAAGCAATAAGGCTGCCAGACATGGTACTTTGATTACCGCATTTCTCACACCTCCTATTGGCGTCGCCTGCACTTTAATCGGATTGTTTATGAGAAATCATTATCTGACCACAGATGAAATTCAGGCTATGACTGCTGCCGGCCTTTCCATCCCGGAAGGCATGAAAGAACTGGCCGACACTTCACAGGTTTTCCCTGTTTTTATCATCAACCATATGCCGTCCCTTCTTGCCGGATTTATTCTGGGAACACTTCTTCTGGCAGTTGTGGGAGGCGGTGCAGGACTATCCCTTGGCGTGGCAACGATTTTGGTCAAAGACATCATAAACAAATTTGTAACTTACAAAAATAAAACAACTGCAGCGGTAAAAGAAATTTTGATTACCAGACTGACCATTACATTGATTCTTTGTATGGCAGCGCTGATGGCAATCATCCTGCCCGGTTCCTTTATCAATGACTTCGGTTTTTTATCCATGGGACTTCGCGGCGCCGTTGTCTTTATTCCGCTTACCTGCGCTCTGTTTTTCAAAAATCGTATTAACCATAGATGTATTCTTGCATCCATGATTTTAGGACCGTTCGCAGTTCTTGCCGGAAGATTCATGAACCTTCCGTTTGACTCTCTTTTTCTGGGCGTAGCCTGTTGTATCGTATGTGCCCTGACAGGAGCGGTTGTAAAAAAATTAACTTCAAATACCTAAATCCATAATCAGCAGTTTCCCCGACAGAAAGCAAAAAACAGGCGATGATACCTTACGGCATCATCACCTGTTTTATTCTATGCGAAACACAAATTCATCTCGACGATTGATTAAAATAAACCTGCACCACCATTAATTAATAAGAATAATGGAGCAAATACAAGAGATACAATTGTCATAAGTTTAATCAGGATGTTGATAGATGGACCTGATGTATCCTTAAATGGATCACCTACTGTATCACCTACAACTGCTGCTTTATGAGGCTCACTTCCTTTTCCACCGTGATGTCCGCCTTCAATGTACTTCTTTGCATTATCCCATGCACCACCGGCATTTGCCATGAAAATAGCCATAAGAACACCGGTAACAAGAGAACCTGCAAGCAAGCCGCCAAGAGCAGCGGTACCAAATATAATACCCATTGCAATCGGAGCAAGTACTGCGATGATACCAGGAACAATCATCTCATGAAGAGCTGCTGCAGTAGAAATACCTACACACTTCTTGTAATCAGGTTTGCTGGTTCCTTCCAGAATACCCTTATCTTCACGGAACTGTCTTCTTACTTCTTCAATCATCTTGTATGCAGCCTTAGATACAGACTCCATAGTAATCGCTGAGAAGATAAATGGAAGCATACCGCCAATAAATAAACCGATAATAACCTTAGGATCCATCAAATCAATCACTGTAATCTTAACAGCACTGGTAAAGGATACAAATAATGCTAACGCAGTCAGAGCAGCAGAACCAATTGCAAATCCTTTTCCAATAGCGGCTGTTGTATTACCTACAGAGTCCAGCTTATCAGTAATCTCTCTGACTCCTTCTTCAAGACCGGACATCTCTGCAATACCACCTGCATTATCTGCAATAGGACCATAAGCGTCTACTGCGATTGTGCTTCCGCTTGTTGCAAGCATACCAACTGCTGCAAGTGCAATACCATATAAACCAAGCTCACCGCCGCCTGTTACAAAATAAGCTACAATAATACCGATTGCAATAAATAAAATCGGAATAACTGTAGATTTCATACCAACAGCAAGACCGGAAATAATATTGGTTGCCGCACCTGTTTCAGACTGTTCTGCAATCTTCTTTACAGAAGCATACTTATCAGATGTATACATCTCAGTTGCCTGTCCAATAATAAATCCAACTACAAGACCAGCCACAATCGCTACCGCTTCATGGACACGATCAAATAATAAATAGCTGAGAATGAAGGATGCAATAATTACAATGGCATATGCGATATTACTTCCAAGATTTAATGCCTTCTGTGGATCTCCGTTATCCTTTCCTTTTACAAAGAAACTTCCGATAATCGAAGCAACAATACCAATTGCTGCAAGAATGATTGGGAAAAATACACCATCTGTTCCGTAAGCAAGCACACCAAGAGTTACTGCAGAAATAATTGCTCCTACATAAGATTCAAAAAGGTCTGCTCCCATACCGGCAACGTCACCTACATTATCACCTACATTATCTGCAATAACGGCAGGATTTCTCGGATCGTCTTCCGGAATACCTGCTTCTACCTTACCTACAAGGTCTGCTCCTACGTCTGCTGCTTTGGTATAAATACCACCGCCTACACGGGCAAACAATGCAATAGAAGAAGCACCAAGGCTGTATCCAAATAAAATTTCATCATTCTTTGTGATTAAATAAATCACACTGACACCCAAAAGACCAAGACCAACTACACAAAGTCCCATAACGGAACCACCTTTATATGCAATTGACAGTGCCCTTTTCATACCGGATTCTTTTGCTGCATTTGCAGTTCTCACGTTTGCATCGGTAGCCACATTCATACCAATGTAACCTGCAAGAGTGGAAAATGCTGCACCAACCAGGAAACATACTGCAGTTCCCCAGCTCTGTGTTCCAAGTCCGATTAATACAAATAATACAACCACGAACACAATAAGAATCTTATACTCCGCAAACAAAAATGCTTGTGCACCTTCTTTGATAGCACCTGAAATTTCTTTCATTTTCTTTGTACCAACAGGTTCTCTCTTGATCATCTGTGCGGAAATCAAGGCAAAAACCAAGGCAACTACTGCTACCACCGGTACTAACCAGATTAAGTTTACCATTTTTTTCCTCCTTAAATTAATATGGATTTTTCCATCTACTTAATAGTACAACTGAATAAATATATCATTAACAAAGGGAAAATGTCAACTATTACAATCTTTCATTTTCAAAATACATGAAATTATACAAAAAAAAAGTATTTTTCCGAACACTTTTCATAAAAATGTAGTATACTTTATGTTAGTTTTTACAATATTTAGGAGGTCACTATGACGAACTGGTTAATAAAAACATTTATAAAAGATTCCCATAAGACAGAGGATAGAAATGTAAGGATATTATATGGTAAATTTTCCAGCTGGGTTGGAATATTCTGTAATGTATTTTTATTCATAGGAAAATTAATTGCCGGTACCATCTCTGGCAGTGTGTCCGTTATAGCCGATGCGGTCAACAATCTTTCCGATGCTTCTTCCAGCATCATCAGTCTCTTTGGATTCAAATTATCCTCCCGACCGGCGGATGAAGAGCACCCCTTTGGTCATGGACGTTACGAATACCTGTCCGGTCTGATGGTATCCTTTCTGATTATGGTAATTGGACTGGAATTATTTCAAACCAGTATTGAAAAAATACTTCATCCCACTGACGTACATTTCCACATCTTCATCTGTGCCATTATGCTGGCCTCTATTGCCGTAAAACTATGGATGGCTGCTTTTAACCGAAAAATTGGAAAACTCATACATTCCCAGACCTTGATTGCCACTGCGGCTGACAGTAGAAATGATGTGATCAGTACTACCGCCGTTCTGTTGGCTGCCATCATATCTCATTTCACACATTTAAATCTGGATGGCATTATGGGACTTGGTGTTGCAATTTTTATTCTGTACAGCGGTTTTGGATTAACCAAAGAAACTTTGGATCCCCTCCTTGGCAAAGCTCCGGATCCGGAATTTGTAAAAGCCATAAAAACTAAAATCTTAAGCTATCCGGGCATTCTCGGTACCCATGACTTAATCATCCACGATTATGGTCCGGGAAGACAATTTGCCAGCGTTCATGTGGAAATGGCTGCGGAAGAAGATTCACTGAAATGTCATGATTTAATCGATAATATTGAACGAGATTTTAAAGACGAATTTCATTTACATATGATTATTCATTATGATCCAATTATCACCAATGATTCCTCTGTCAATAATTTAAGAAGATGGATTTCAGAAGAAGTTAAAAAAATTGACCCGGCTCTTAGCATTCATGATCTTCGCATCGTGCCGGGAACTACACATACCAATGTCATCTTTGACTGCGTTGTCCCTTCCTCCATTCCTATCAGTGATGATGAAATTATCCGACTCATTTCAAATGCCGTGTCGGAAAAATATCCCGGATATATCTGTATCATTACAATCGATTCAAGTTTTGCCGCCATTCCTCAATAAGAGGATGACGGCAATTCATTTTCTCCAAACGCAAAAAAAAGCACTTCCCCAAAGCTCTTACGTCTTCAAAAAAGTACTTTCTAGTGCGCGATCAGGGGCTCGAACCCTGGACACCCTGATTAAGAGTCAGGTGCTCTACCAACTGAGCTAATCGCGCTTATTTGTTTCGTCTCTCAACGACAAGAGATATTATATAGCATCAACTCTAAATTGTCAACAACTTTTTTAAAAAAATTTAGATTTTTTTAATCATAAAATCCTCCGCCTTTTTTGACGGAGGATTTTGATTAGCAACGGTATTCTCTCCTTAAATAGACATATTCCTGATAAACACCATTACGAGTATAATTTCCCATGGAATTTATTGTTTCGTTTCCATGAGCATTCAAGGATTTCTGGAAAACATCTGCAAATTTTACATTATTTCCTCTTCCTTCTCTCTCTCCCTGCTGCTGTCTTTCGTCATTATAAGCAAGAGGATTTAAACGAGAAACCGTTGGTACTGCGTAAACTGTTCCATATCCATATACTGCTTTAATCTCCTCCTTGAGTATACTCCCATGAATTTCTGTTCATGAGAGATGTATGTTTTACAGTAACAACCTTTCATTTTCTATATCGTCCATTTTTTTACTTTGATAATACCTTGTTTACCGATTTTTGATTTTTTCCTCTCTTGCCTTATCCAAAATATACCCCCGGTGACAATTCCTCCAGGTATCGGAAGAAATCTTTTTTCCCCTCTTCCTCTTCGATATATGTAATACAATAATTTTTCTGTCTGCACGGAATAATTTCCACGACGCAGCTCCCATCTTTTTTAATATTTAGCTGAACCATCATGGAATATTTATCTTCTCCGTTAAACCAAAAATCACCCAGACTATACAGTACCGGAACATCCTCTATAAATTCCATTCCCTGAACCACATGCGGGTGTCCTCCAATGATGGCATCCACACCATTTGCTATCAAACGCTCTGCAATTTCATGCTGATAGTCTTCAAAATACTTGCTGTCCTCCGTTCCCCAATGCAAATATGCAATCAGAAAGTCACATTGGCTATCCGCTTCCGCCACAACTTCATTTAATCGGGTACTATCATACATCCAGAATACTCCCGGTGTTGATTCCTTCGCCTGGGGTGTGATAATATTTTTTTCTGCCCGTGATGCAGCAACAACGCCAATTCGGATTCCCTTCACATCAAAGTACAGGACTTCCTCTGCCTCCGAAGCATTCATCCCGGCTCCCACATGACGGATTCCTGCCTCATCCAGTAAATTCATGGTATCTTCAAAGGCATCGTATCCATAATCATAAATATGATTATTTGCCAACGATACTGCATCAACACTCATTTCTTTCAAAATTCCCATTCTGGACGGATTTGCCCGGAATGTATAATACTTATCCAGTTTACTTCCTCTGCTACTGATTGTATATTCGTGATTCAAAAAGAAAATATCCGCCTTTTCCATTCGTTCCAGCAAATAAGGAGACATACAATTTTCTAACTGCTGTCCCATTTGATCATAATAATCCAGAACAAATCCATTCTCCTCCAGACAAATATCTCCGGCAAACAGAAAGGAAACTTCCTGCTCCTGCTGTTCTGCAGTGGTTTCCTGAACGGTTTCTTCGGCCGTTGTTTCTTCTATGGTTGTTTCTTCCGTGGCTGTTTCTTCCGTTGTTCTTTCCGTTACAAATGCCTCCACACTCTTTTCCGTTTCTTTCTCCACCCCGGCGGAACATCCGGAAAACAGGAAAAACACCAGCATCATCCCCGGAAGAATCCTTGTTTTTCTTCGATCCATTTGAAATCCTTTCTTCTCTACTTAATAATGAAAATTATTATACCACAAAATTTGCTCTTGCAAAAAGAATTTTTTTATGCTAGGATATAACCATCGAGCAAAGGCGCTCCTATGAAAATAGGCGCGCCTTTTTTTATTCTCGAAATTTATCAGAATAGAAAGGATGGATGAATATGATGAATTCTGGAGACACCGCTTTTATGTTAATTTGCACTGCTTTTGTATTTTTTATGACGCCGGGCCTGGCCTTTTTCTATGGTGGTCTGGTAAGGAGGAAAAATGTACTGAATACAATGCTTTCTTCCTTTTTTATCATGGGACTTTCTTCTCTCATGTGGGTACTTTTTGGCTACACACTCTCCTTCAGTGGAGACTTTGGAGGTATCATTGGAAATCTGGACCACTTTGGTCTTCAGGGAATTGGTACTGCACCGGGAGAATATTCAGACACCATTCCCGCTCTGTTATTCGCCGGTTTTCAGATGATGTTCGCCATCATCACACCTGCTTTGATTACCGGTTCTGTTGCCGGAAGGATGAATTTTAAAGCACTGTTTTTTTTCATTGCACTTTGGCTGATTGTGGTTTATTATCCACTGGCTCACATGGTTTGGGGAAAAGGCGGATTCTTGGGAGAAGTGCTTGGCTCTGTAGACTTCGCAGGCGGAAACGTGGTACATATCAGTTCTGGTATCAGCGGCTTAGTACTTGCTCTGATGCTTGGCAAAAGACGTGGGTATGAACATACCGCTTACCGCACACATAACATTCCTTTCGTACTGCTTGGAGCAGCCATTCTCTGGTTTGGATGGTTTGGTTTCAATGCCGGAAGTGCATTCGCCGCAAATGGTCTTGCAGTACACGCATTTATGACAACCAATACATCTGCTGCCTGTGGTATGCTGGCATGGATGCTAATTGATACCATCAAAGACGGAAAACCAACAGTAGTCGGTGCTTGTACCGGTGCAGTTTTAGGCCTTGTTGCCATTACCCCGGGTGCCGGATTTGTTCCACTATGGTCAGCTATCATCATTGGTGTTGTTGTCAGTCCAATCTGCTATTTCACCATGTCTGTGGTAAAGAAACACTTTGGCTATGATGATGCGCTGGATGCCTTTGGATGCCACGGTGTGGGCGGTATCTGGGGCGGTATTGCCACTGGTATTTTCGCCGATAAATCCATTAACAGTGTGGCACGCTGGGATGGTCTGATCTATGGTGATATCCATCTTTTTATGGCTCAGATATTAAGTATTGTCATCACAATTGTCATCGCCATTGTAGGAACTTTCATCTGTGCCTCCATCGTAAAACTTTTCCTTCCCCTTCGTGTGTCGGAAAAGGATGAGCGAATGGGACTGGATAAGAGTCAGCATGGGGAAAATGCTTACCCATCCTTCAATGGATTGGATTGATTTCATAATATAATATAGAAAGGATGAGAGATATGATTAAA
Source organism: uncultured Roseburia sp. (assembly GCA_944381595.1). Classification (GTDB taxonomy): domain Bacteria; phylum Bacillota; class Clostridia; order Lachnospirales; family Lachnospiraceae; genus CAG-303. The sequence goes on along the minus strand of CALWLV010000079.1, from coordinate 2,742 downwards.
ATTGATGCCATTATTCGAGAAGAAAAAATGGAAGAAGTCATGGATAAATTAAAACAATTACAAATTAATGGAATGACCGTATCCCAGGTTATGGGATGCGGCACTCAAATGGGATATGTAGAAAAAATCCGCGGCTACGATCTTGATATTAAACTTCTGCCAAAGGTAAAACTGGAAATTGTAGTTTCCAGTAAGGAATGGGCAGATAAGACTGTCAACACGATCTGCGACATTGCTTATACCGGCGAACATGGAGACGGAAAAATCTTTGTGTATGAGTTGATGGACGTTGTCAGAATCCGTACAAAAGAACATGGACCAAAAGCAGTCTGGGCAGACGGGCAGAAAAAATAGTTGATTCCTGAACCTTGATAGAAAGGGACAAAACAGTGGCAGAAAGATTACATTTGATATGCCCCTTGTCAAGTAGACAGGTGAAATATCTAAAATTGAGTGCAGATGATGCCTACATTTCGTTTTGAAGTGTAGGCATTTTTCTATGCACACCATTTCTCTTTATATTTGTTTATTCGTTTGTTTTTAGGAATCGGATATCCTGTCGGCATATCAGATGCCAATGCTTCTTGGCGTACTTCTAATGGTGTTTTACAGTGATATCTGTCCTGTGGACGTTCTTCACTGTAAAAACGCAGGTAATCTTTGATTGCATATTTTAATGAAGCCTCGTCAGTTATCTCGTACATCTGGTACATTTCGGATTTTATAATCCCCCAAAATCCTTCTATTGGTCCATTATCAATACAGCGTCCGACTCTGGACATGGATTGTTGGATATCCTGTTCTTCAAGTTTCTTCCTGAATACCTTACTGGTATACTGAAATCCCCGATCTGAATGAAAAACCGGTTTAGCATTTGGATTCGCAGCGATTGCTTTATCAAATGTTTTAAATACCAATCTGTTATCATTTCTTGCACTCACAACATATGCTACAGGATATCTGTCATATAAATCTAGAATGGTACTTAAATACAGTTTCTTGTTCTCACCCGGCACTTTGAATTCCGTTACATCTGTATCCCATTTTTGATTGGGAACAGCAGCGTAGAAATCTCTTTGAAGTATATTTTCTGCCGTTTCATCCGGTTTGGCATAAATGTATTTTTTCTTCTTTTTACGGATTACGGAATGAATTCCCAGCTTTTTCATGATTCTGTGAATCCTGTTTTTGCTATACTTTGTATGATTGAAATGGTTGATCCAGGATGTCATTCGCCGGTATCCTAAGATTTGACAAAAACGTTCCTCATACTCCTTAATAAGTTCTGCAAGCCTGATATTTTCAAGTTCCTCATAAGGCACTTCACGATGTAACCATTTATAATAAGCAGCCCTTGATATCTCAAGCTGTCGGCACATCCATTCGATACTCCAGTGTTTCTCCGCATAAAAATATCGGATTGCTAAATATTTTGATTCATAGCGTACTTTTCCAAGCCTCACATCCTTTCGAATTCTTTTACTTTTTTTAACAGTTCAACAGCCATATCCTTTTCTTCCAGCTGGCGTTTTAATCGCAGATTTTCACGCCTTAAGCGTTCTAATTCATCGACCACATCATCTGTTTTGTGATACCCTCGCCGGTCTGCTAATCCATCTTCTCCATGAACATCGTATTTTTTTACCCAGGAATAAACCTGACTATAAGAAACATCAAATTTTTCAGCTGTGTCTTTATAGCTACGATTATGATTGATACAGTAATCAACGATTTCTTTCCGCTCTTCAAGTGTTGTTTTTCTTCGTGCCTCTGCCATATAGACCTCCTGTTTTGGATTATAATCCTTAAGTTCTCTATTAGCATTATACACCTTAATCCAGTGTCTGAGTACCTCCCTTGAAGAGATGCTGTATCTGGCAACCACATCGTTTACACTTCCTTCGCCTGACAGAACCGCCTCAACACACATCTTTTTAAAATCCGAAGAATAAGAGGAATTGCCGGGAGGCCTGATGAATGCGGCAATGCCATGAAGCCTGTATTTGGCTACCCACTGCTGTAGCGTTGTTTTCCCTATGTTATATTTTTCTGCCAGAAAAGGATAGGAGCTTCCGTCAAGGTATTCCTGTGAAACCTTTGCACGGAATTCTGGCGTATGTGGTGATTTAGCCATAAAAAAATACCTCCTAAGTAGATTTTGGTTATTTCCATTGTCTACTTAAGAGGTATCATATCAAAAATCAAACGGCCGCCTTGTGATATCAATCGTTTTGTAGTTAACCGATATTCGATCCACGCCGCCCCTCGGTTTCGGGAACGCATCTTCCGGCTGTGCATTCAGCCTCATTGGAATCTCACCACCCCGTGGTTCTCACCGGGCCGCCCTCCATTGTTGCGACGGTTCTATCACGCTCGACTTTAGGACTGGACGGAAGTATCATTATTGCTTCTGCTTGTCATCGCCGTCGGTACGGTTGCGCCGTACCGTCTGAGCATTTGCTCTTGTGGCTTGCCGGGTTTTTCCCGACGGCAGAAGGAAGGTAAAAGATGCGCTGTACTATTCAGTTTTCAAGGAGCATCCCGTTTTTCTGAAATGTAGGAAAACGGGGAGGAAAATTTATCTCCTCATGTGGTAGGCTGCGAGAAGCCGTTTTTTTATACCCCTTTGCGTAAAATTTTTTTAATTCTCGATATTTTTTTACTGATGTTTTTTTGAGATATCCCATAAAACTCAGCAATTTCAGACTGCGAATAGCCGTCAAAAAAATATAAGGTTAAAAG
>CALWLV010000078.1 GCA_944381595.1 uncultured Roseburia sp. | reverse complement strand
CATACAGACAGCAAAAGGAGCCAGATGGTTTCAAATAAATTGCTCAGACAGATAATCACCAATGTCCATGCAAGGACCGATGCGGTATCCAATGTTATTTTGGATAAATAGAGCTGTTCCCCCACTGAGCCAAGGGGGGTACCGATTAATTCTGCCGCAACTCCTGATTTCCACGCCATTCCAATCGTCACCCCGGAGGCATTTTTCAAATAAGGAAGCAGCGATAAGCGATAAATATAAAACCATTGATGATATATGCTTACCCGATATACGTTTGCTGCTTCTATTAATTTCAAATCAGCCGCCTTTAGCCCTGCAAGGGTACTTTCATAAATACCCGGAAGCACCACCAGAAAACTAATCCAAACCCCCAGGGATTCAGAACCGCTCCAAATGAGAATCAAAACTACAAAGGATGCTACCGGAATGGATTTCAGTACATGAAGAAATGGCTCCAGGGCAATTCTGACAGTCTCCAGACGAAAGGAAATTCCTCCCAGAAAACATCCGGTAAAGAATGCAAGCAGGAACCCCGTTGCAATTCGGCGAAAGGTCTGGAAAACAATCTGCCAAAAGGAGTCTTGCCTTATATTTTCCCACAAAGTTTCCAGAACCTGCAAAGGAGAGGCCAGCAAGATTTCATTCTCTACTTTCCAATATGCAAATTGCCATACTGCAAAAAAAAACAGTATGGCAATTCCTTTCTTCAAATACTTACTTTTCCATTTCATAATAGAAGTCATCTCCCGGCAGTTCTCCTCCTACAGATTCTGCATTGTACTGATGCAGTACCTCCAGATATCCGGATAAAGACTGTTTCATATCATCTCCATCGATATAGGTGATGCCACAGTTTGGAATGGCCTTTTTTGCAATTTCTTCTTTTGGAAGAATTCCATATTCGACTACAAGCTTTGCTGTCTCATCGACTTCTTCCACTGCCTGTTTTGCAGACTGCTCATGTGCCTTCATAAAATCCTGAACTGCTTCCGGATGATTTTTCAAAAACTCACTGCGAACTACCGTCACACCAGTTACGATAGAACTATCCGGTGCAACTTCCTTCCATGCCTGGCCCATATCGATGCCGACAGACAAATCCGGATTCTGTACCATGGCAGAGGTTGCAAACGGCTGAGGCAAAAGTCCATATACCCCTGATGTACCGGCAAGTACAGCTGCAACTTCTGATGCTTCTGACTTATATTCCAGGGTAACATTTTCTACTCCGTTTTCCTTCAGAAGATACTGAAGTACATAATCCGGTGTGGTGCCTTTTCCCGTTAAATATATGGTTTTTCCTTCTAAATCTTTGATGGAAGAAACGGAAGTGTCTGTTGAAAGAATAGAAAGTACATTCTCTGTATTGATGTCAATCACCTGAATTTCCCCATCCATTTTCTGATACAGGGTTGCAGCCACATTGGCAGGAAGAAGAGCGATATCCAATTCACCTTTTACCATCAATGGCAGAAGGGTGGATGCATCGGTCTCCATCTGCAATTTATACACCTGGCTATTTTCCTGTATACAATGGAGCAGTCCCATGGAAGTAGGACCTTTCAAAGCTCCCACACGAACGGTAACTGTTTCCTCCATCTTTTTTGTCGTTTCCTGTTCCTTTGTCTTTGTATCCGAAGATGTTCCACATGCAGTCAGTCCACATATCATGAAAATCATAAGCAGAACAGAAACTGCAATTCTTCTATGTTTCATCTTATTATTCACCTATTACCTTTCTTGCAATTTCTACGGTTTCTCTCGCATCTTTTGCATAATAATCCGCATCAATTTCTTTTGCATATTCCGGAGTCAGCACTGCTCCTCCAACGACTACTTTCACCGGTACCTTTCTCTCCCTGAGAAGGGCTATGGTTTCTTTCATGGATACCAGTGTAGTTGTCATAAGGGCGGACAAGCCTACCAATTTTGCTCCGGAATTTATGGCTGCCTCCACTACGGTTTCATAATCTACATCCTTTCCAAGATCAATGACGCGGTACCCGTAGTTTTCCAGCAGAACCTTTACGATATTTTTTCCAATATCATGAATATCTCCTTTTACCGTAGCCAATACAATGGTTCCCTTTTCCTGCGGCGCATGGTCGCTCTGATTCATATGTTTTTTAATCACCTCAAAGCAGGCTGTGGCAACACCGGCCGAAAGAATCAGCTGTGGAAGAAATAAGGTTCCTTTTTCAAACTCCTTTCCCACCTGGTCAAGTGCCGGTATCAGAATCTGATTGACGATATCCATGGCATCCATTTTTTCTTCTGTGAGAAGGATTTCTGTATATTTGCTTCCTTCTCCTTTTAAACCATTTTCCAATGCCGCTTTCAGACATTCCGCAGGATTTCCTTCTGTTTTCTCCTGTTTATGTACCGGTTGTGAATTTTTCGACTTTCCTCCATAGGCTGCCACATATTCTCTGGAATCCCGATCGTATCCTGCCAACAGTTTAAATGCCCGGAATGCTCCCATCATGGATTCCACATTTGGATTCATAATTGGAAGAGTCAGTCCATGTTCCAATGCCATTGTAAGGAATGTGTGATTGATGCATCCACGGTTTGGCAGTCCAAAGGAAATATTCGACACACCAAGTACAGTCTTAAGTCCCAGCTCATGATTCACACGATGAAGTGCAGATAAGGTTTCTTTCACTCCATCCTGTTCTGCACTGGCCGTCATGGCCAGACAATCGATAATGATGTCTTCCTTTGGAATGCCGTATTCCATCGCACGGTTCATAATCTTCTTTGCAATGGCAAATCGTCCCTCCGCCGTCTTTGGAATTCCATTTTCATCCAAGGTCAGTCCGATTACGCAGGCACCGTATTTCTTTACCAAAGGGAAAATAGTTTCCATGGATTTCTCTTCTCCATTGACGGAATTTAAAATTGGTTTTCCGTTGTATACGCGAAGAGCTGCTTCTATGACCTCCGGCATGGTGGAGTCAATCTGAAGAGGAACATCTGTAATGCCCTGCAGTTCCTTTAAGGTTTCCACCATCATGGCTTTCTCATCAATTCCCGGAAGTCCCACATTCACATCAAGAATTTCTGCCCCTGCTTCAGTCTGTTCCACAGCCTGTCCCAGAATATAATCCATCTCATGATTGCGAAGGGCTTCCTGAAAACGCTTCTTTCCGGTAGGATTGATTCGTTCTCCAATCACTCTCGGTTCATTTAATTCCACAACCTGAACAGCGGAACAAACCGCCGGTTTTGACACATAGGTTCTTTCCTTTGGAAACTCTGTCTGTTCCAGTTTCTCTTTCAGACAGCGAATAAAAGTCTCATCGCTTCCGCAGCATCCCCCGAAGAATTTTACGCCGAGGGAAGCGGCTTTCACGGATTCCTCAGCAAATTCTTCCGCAGTAATATTATATTCATTGGTAATCGGATCCGGAAGTCCTGCATTTGCCTTTAATATCAATGGCAAATTGGTCCATTGGGACATCTCCTTTAGCACGTCATACAATTCTACCGGTCCCAAAGAACAATTGACGCCGATTGCATCCACGCCTAAACCTTCCAACGTCTTTGCCATGGCAGGAACACAGACTCCGATAAATGTTCGCTTGTTTTCTTCAAAGGTCATGGTACAAAGAATTGGAAGGTTTGTATTTTCTTTTGCCGCCAGGACAGCCGCTTTTAATTCAAGAAGATCTGTCTCCGTCTCAAATACTGCCAGGTCTGCACCTGCAGCCTCTCCTGCCACCAGCATTTCTTTGTAATACTCATAAGCGTCATCAAAAGAAAGGGTTCCGGCCGGTTCCACCAGCTGTCCAATAGGTCCCATATCCAACGCAGTGAGACAATCCGTTCCTTCACAAGCCTTTTTGCCAATGGCAATTCCCGCTGTGACAAGTTCCTTTACCGAATAAGGGGAATGTGCCAG
>CALWLV010000077.1 GCA_944381595.1 uncultured Roseburia sp. | reverse complement strand
AAAATCCGTTACCAATGTAGAAATTACAGCAAATGATGTAACAGAAGTCAAAGAAGGAACAGAGTTTACACCAAGTGGAAAGATTACGGTATCATATGATAATGGAACCAGCGATGAAGTATCTTTCCCAAGTGAAAAAGCAGTGGTAGATGCATCAGGTGTAAATGTAGAAGTTCCGGATACCTATGAAGTAACCATTACTTATACAGATATTTATGGAAACACACATATTTTGAAGTATAATGTAGTAGTAACAGCAAAGGAACTGACAGGTATTGAAGTAAAAACCAAACCAATGGATCGTATCGTAGAAGGTAAAGATATCGATTTAACCAATGGTGTGCTTACTTTATACTATGATAACAACACAACAGAAGACATTTCCATGAATCGGGCTGATGTGGTATTAAGTGGATTTGATAAGAATACCGTTGGTACTCAGACAGTGACCGTTACTTATAATGGAAAACAGGCTACGTTTGAAATTGAAGTTTACGCAAAGTCTGTTACAAGAGTAGAATTGGTATCAGGACCAATAGATACAGAAATCATTGAAGGAACAGAGTTAGATCTGACTGGTGCAAAAATCAATGTGTACTATGATAATGATACTGTAGATCAGGATATTCCTGTAACTCTGGATATGCTTTCCGGATTTGATAATACCAAAGTTGGTGAGCAGAATGTCTCCGTTGTATATCAGAATGTGAAAGCAGATCAGACATTTACCGTAACAGTAGTAGCAAAATCAGTAACAGGTGTTCAGATTACAGACAAGAATGATTCTGTAAAGGAAGCTCACGAATATGTTCCGACTGGTGAATTGACAGTAACATATGATAATGGTACACAGGATGTTGTATCGTTTACCGATGCATCTGTTGTAACAGATATTTCAGCAGTTGATACAAAAGTTCCGGGAATCTATACCGTTACATTGCATTATACAGACATCAGAGGAAATGTACATGATTTAAGCTACGAAGTAACTGTAGTAGAAGCTACTGGAATTGAAGTGGTGCCTTCTAATCTGGAAGTAACACAAAATACAGATTTAAAAGATGCCGGAATTGAATTCTTATTAACTTACGCAAATGGGGAGAAAGAAACTCTCACATTTGAAGATGTGAAAATAGCTGGTTATGATGGTGCGAAAGCCGGTAAACAGGAATTGACAGCTTCTTATGAATTTAATGGTAAGACATTTGAACAGAAATTTAATGTATTTGTTCTGGTTAAGAGTGATATGGATGTCAGCCTGTCCGGTGGTCCTTCTGATTATTATCTGATAATGTCAGAAGTAGGGGATGAGCAGGTTAGACAGGGAGTATTGACGGAGTTGAACAAACTGTCATTAAATATCAGTCGATATTCAGTACTTGACATTGATTTGTTATCAAAGGAAACTGGTTTAAGTGTTGAAACAGATGATATTCTGAATGTTACTATGCAGATACCAGAAGGGTTCGATACAACTAAGAGATTGACCGTATATGGTGTGGCAGAAGATGGAACATTAACAAAACTGGAAACAATTGTAAAAGATGGAACATTATCTTTCCAGGCAAATCTGTTTGATCAATATGTTCTTGTAGAAGAAGGTACAGAAGCAGAAACAACGACCAGCGGGGATGCAGGACAGACAGAGACAACAACTGCTGGAAGTTCTGTAGAGACAGGTGATTCCGCAAAAGGAATTATCGTTCTTGCAGTGGTTGGAATGACAATGGCTGGATTTGTATTGGTATCAAGAAGAAAAGTTCAGAAATAAACAGATTCTAATGGAACGTTAGGCTGTTGCCCATGGCAACAGCCTTTCTTTTCTATTAAAATAGTGAAGGAGAAAAATATGCGAAGAAAAAGAATACAATTGATGATTTGTCTGCTGGTGTTTTTTTGTATATTTCAGACGACCCGTTCTGTTTTTGCTGATACGCCATTAATATTGTCACTTAATTTAAAAGGGCAGTCATTAAAGAATGGAGAAAGTACGGAAGTGATAGTCTCCATGGACAATTATGATGAAAACTTTGCCGATTTCGATATTACCACAGTCATCATAGAGGTTTCTGTAGATACAGTTCGGTTACAGGTAGATGCTGACAGCATAACGCCTGGTTTTGAGGATAAAAGTGGAAATGGTTTTATTGTTTGCAGAATGAGTGATAACAACAATGTAGAATTGCAATACTTAAATATCACTTCTCCATTAGAAAAAGGTACGAAAAATTTGTATTCATTTGAAATTACTGCATTACAGGACATTGATCAATTAGCTGACTGCCTTCAGATTTCTTATGCCATTATGGAAGATGGAAGTAAAAAAGAAATAAAAGAGTTTGAACTTATTACTACTACCAGGGTTGATGGAAGTATCGTAGAAAATGAAACCATAGATCAGAGTTACACATCAGAATATGGGACCATGGCAGAGCACCCATCCGCTTCTGAGATTGTTTCGGAACTCATAGAGAAGGAAACGAATCCATCGGTGCAGGAGACAACATCTGCCGGGCAAGCGGATTCTTCGGAGATGAATACCACAGAGTCATCCGATTATTTGATGGAGGATGATGAAACGGAGAATGGAGAATCCGGCAAGGATACAGATGCTGAAAACGAGAATGGGGAATCCGGTGAGGATACAGAGGAAGAAACTGTGAATCAGAAAAAGGATGAAAAATCGAACTCTATGGTACCAATAATCATTGTAGTAGTAGTGATTGTTTTTGTAGGTGTTGTAGTGGTAAGTATGTTACTATATCGCAGGAAACGGCAAAGTCAGATTCATGAATAGTTGACTTTTATTTCCAACCGTTGTAGAATAGGAAAGAATGAATGAAATCAATGATTTTAGATAAACAGGAGGAACTATGGACAATTATTATTCACCGAAAAAGATAGAAAAGAAATGGCAGGATATTTGGGATGAGAATAAGGCATTTGCTGCTGACAATGATTATAGAAAACCAAAATACTATGCTTTGGTAGAGTTTCCGTATCCGTCAGGGCAAGGACTTCATGTTGGACATCCCCGTCCATATACAGCTCTTGATATTGTAGCGAGAAAGAGAAGAATGCAGGGATATAACGTACTGTATCCAATGGGATGGGATGCATTTGGTCTGCCAACAGAAAATTATGCCATTCAGAATAAAATACATCCGAAGATTGTGACAAAAAATAATGTTGCACATTTTAAAAATCAGTTAAAATCTTTGGGATATTCCTTTGATTGGGACAGAGAAATTAACACAACAGATCCGGAATATTATAAATGGACTCAGTGGATTTTCTTAAAATTATTCAAGGCGGGACTGGCTTATAAGAAGGAAATGCCAATCAACTGGTGTACATCCTGTAAGGTAGGTCTTGCAAATGAAGAAGTGGTAAACGGCGTCTGTGAAAGATGTGGTTCACCGGTTGTCCGTAAAGTGAAAAGCGAATGGATGTTAAAGATTACAGAATATGCAGATCGATTAATCCAGGATTTGGATGGTGTGGATTATATTGAGAAAGTAAAGGTATCACAGAAGAACTGGATTGGCCGTTCTGAAGGTGGCGAAGTAGATTTCTCTATTAAGGATAAGGAAGATAAGTTAAGAATTTACACCACAAGACCGGATACTTTATTTGGAGTTACCTATATGGTAGTTTCTCCGGAACACCCGGTGATTGATAAATATAAGGATGAAATTAAGAACTGGGATGAAATTGTAGCTTATCGTGAGATGGCATCCAGAAAATCTGATTTTGAACGTACAGAACTGGCAAAGGATAAGACAGGTGTACTTCTTAACGGATTGACAGCAATCAATCCGTTAAATGGAAAAGAAATTCCAATCTGGATATCTGACTATGTTCTGATGTCCTATGGTACCGGTGCAATTATGGCAGTACCGGCACACGATCAGAGAGACTGGGAATTTGCAAAGAAATTCAATCTTCCAATGCTTCAGGTAGTGTCAGGGAAAGACGGAGCAGAGGTTGATGTTACGGAAGCACCATTTACAGATGTGGAAACCGGCGTATTGATAAATTCAGACTTTTTAAACGGACTGGAAGTAAAGGATGCGAAAGTTAAGAGTCTGGAATTCTTAGAAGAGAAGGGAATTGGAACAAAGAAAGTAAATTATAAGCTTCGTGATTGGGTTTTCTCCAGACAGAGATACTGGGGCGAGCCAATTCCAATCGTTCACTGTGACAAGTGTGGATTTGTTCCAATTGATGAAAGTGAACTTCCATTAGAGCTTCCGGAAGTAGACAGTTATATGCCAACGGATAATGGAGAATCTCCACTGGCAGCTATGACAGACTGGGTAAATACCACCTGCCCATGCTGTGGTGGCCCGGCAAAGAGAGAAACAGATACCATGCCTCAGTGGGCAGGTTCTTCCTGGTACTTCTTAAGATATACAGATCCGACGAATAAGGAAGCATTAGCAAGTAAGGAAGCATTGAATTATTGGTTGCCGGTAGACTGGTACAATGGAGGTATGGAACATACAACACTCCACTTATTGTATTCCAGATTCTGGCATAAATTCCTCTATGATCAGGGTGTAGTACCTACCAAAGAACCATATCAGAAGAGAACTTCCCACGGAATGATTCTTGGTGAGAACGGAGAAAAGATGTCCAAGAGCCGTGGAAACGTGGTAAACCCGGATGATATCGTAAATGAATATGGTGCAGATACCCTTCGTACTTACGAAATGTTTATCGGAGCTTTTGACTTAAGTGCGTCATGGTCGGAAGATGGAGTGAAGGGATGCCGTCGTTTCCTGGACAGAGTATGGAAATTACAGGATATTCTTGTGGATGGTGATGCTTATAGTGCTGATATGGAAACAAAGATGCATCAGACCATCAAGAAAGTTTCCAACGACTTTGAAAATTTGAAATTTAACACTGCCATTGCTGCAATGATGGCAATATTAAACGACTTCTATAAAAAGGGCGAAATTAACAAGGCAGAATTCTCAACACTGATTACCTTATTAAATCCGGTTGCTCCTCATATGACGGAAGAATTATGGCAGAATATGGGACATACAGATTACTTATATCAGCAGACCTGGCCGGTATATGAGGAAGCTAAGACAGTAGAAAGTACAGTAGAAATTGCTGTTCAGATGAATGGAAAAGTAAAGGCAAAATTAAATGTTTCCTTAGAGGATACACAGGAACAGGTAAGAGCAAGAGTCATGGAGACTGCTTCTGTGGCAGCAGCTCTTGAAGGCAAGAATATTGTTAAGGAAATTTATGTAAAAGGAAAAATTTATAATATTGTTGCAAAATAAGATGGTATCTATGAAACAGGCACAGAAGACAGAAATGTCTACTGTGCCTGCTTCTCTTGATTAAGTTTCTTCTTCCATAGGAATAAGATTGCTGACATAAGGGCGCTTTCCGGAAAGTACTTCGTCATAAAAACTTTGCTTCCAGTCAATATAGGCAATGCTAGATTCCAATTCCTCAATGGAACAGCGTAAGGCCTCCTGCTTTTTTGTCAGCATTTCCTTTCTTTGTGGAATCGTAGATTCGCCCTGAAGACATAAATCCAGATAATCCTTCATTTCCTGAATGCTCATGCCGCATTTTTTCAGACAAACGAGATCTTGAATCCATTTCAGATTTCGTTCATCGAAAACACGGCGGTTATTTTTATCCCGTTTGACATTCGGAATTAATCCCTCATTACAGTAAAACTTTAAGGTCTGATAGGTTAGATTTGCCTTTTTGCATACCTGCATCATAGTATAAATCATGGTTGCCTCCTGTTAGGGTAAAAAAATAAAATTCCATAAAAAACTCTTGACCGATTGTAACAATCGGATGTTATAATCGATTGTAGAAATCGATTGAATCAATCAGATTATAGCATAGTTTTGACAGTGATGCAATGAACATCATGGGCAAAACGGCAAAAATGAAAAGAATAGTAAGGAGGAAGTTATCATGAACAAATTTGTATTTACTTATCCTACCAAGGTGTATTTTGGCGAAGGTATCGCAGCTGAGGCGCTGAAGCAGGAACTTCCCAGGGTTGGTAAAACCATTATGCTGGCCTATGGTGGCGGGTCTGTGAAGGAAAACGGCATCTATGATGAGCTGAAAAATCTGCTTCTTCAAGCGGATAAAGAAATAGTGGATTTCTCAGGAATTATGCCGAATCCAACTTATGCCAAAGTACAGGAAGGTGCTAAGTTGGAAATCTGATGTGGGATTCTGCAATGGCGGAAAATGGTATCCTGAAAGTAGGTCGGCTTACCGATTTTCAGGCACATCAGATAGAACATCAGCTTGGTGCTTATACCGACTGTAATCATGGGCAGGGATTGGCTGTGATTCATCCGGTCTATTACCGTCGCATTCTAAAGGATGCCGAGGAAAAATTCACCCGTTTTGCAAAAGAAGTATTCGGTAAGAGTACTGCAGAAGAGGGGTTAGAAGCCTTGACAGCATTTATCCGTGAATGTGGTCTGCCGACAAAACTGACAGAGTTGAAATCCAAAGTGGAAATCACACCTGAGATACTTCGCCAGGTAGCTGATAGTTGCAATATCATCAAATGCAATCCACGTGAACTCAGCCGGGAAGAAATTTATGAAATTCTATGTGAGTGTATGTAGAGAAAAAATTATAAAAACAGCTGCGTGGTCTTCGCAAATTTTTTGAAGACCACGCAGCTGTTTCTGTATTTTTTTATGTTATGATTAATCAGATTTTAAACAATACCCTGAGCTTTCATAGCATCTGCAACTTTCTTGAATCCTGCAATGTTTGCACCGGCAACATAGTTACCTTCAAGACCAAATTCCTTAGAAGCATCATCAAGGCTATGGAAAATATTTACCATAATGTTCTTTAATTTTGCATCTACTTCTTCGAAAGTCCAGCTTAAACGTTCACTGTTCTGACTCATTTCAAGAGCTGATGTAGCAACACCGCCTGCGTTAGAAGCTTTACCAGGAGCAAATAATACATGATTAGCCTGGAAATATTCTGTAGCTTCAATGGTAGTAGGCATGTTAGCACCTTCTGCAACAGCAAATACACCGTTTGCAACCAATGTCTTTGCATCATCAAGGTTCAGTTCGTTCTGAGTAGCACATGGAAGAGCGATATCACACTTCACAGTCCATACACCCTTGCCTTCATGATACTGTGCAGATGGTCTTGCAGCAGCATACTCAGTAAGACGAGCTCTCTTTACTTCTTTTACTTCTTTCAATAATGCAACATCAATTCCTTCCGGATCATAAATCCATCCTGTAGAATCTGAGCATGTTACAGGCTTTCCACCTAACTGGATAGCCTTTTCAATTGCATAGATAGCAACGTTACCGGCACCTGAAACGGCAATGGTCTTTCCTTCAATGCTGTTACCATTATTCTTTAACATTTCATCAACGAAGTATAACAAACCGTAACCGGTTGCTTCTGTTCTGGCAAGGGAACCACCATAAGTAAGTCCTTTACCTGTCAGTACACCTTCGTAAATATTTTTGATTCTCTTGTACTGGCCATACAGATAACCGATTTCTCTTCCACCTACACCGATATCACCAGCTGGTACATCTGTGTCAGCGCCGATGTGTCTGTTTAATTCTGTCATAAAGCTCTGGCAGAATTTCATGATTTCTCTGTCTGATTTTCCCTTAGGATCGAAATCAGAACCACCTTTACCGCCGCCGATTGGAAGACCGGTAAGAGAGTTCTTAAATACCTGTTCAAATCCTAAGAATTTGATAATACCAAGGTTTACAGATGGATGGAATCTTAAACCGCCCTTATAAGGTCCGATGGCACTGTTAAACTGTACACGGAAACCATTGTTTACCTGTACTTGTCCATTATCATCTACCCATGGAACACGGAACATGATAACTCTTTCCGGAGTTGTCATTCTCTCCAATAAGGCGTCCCTTCTGTACTCATCTTCGTTAGCCTCGATTACTACACGGAGAGATTCTAACACTTCTTTTACTGCCTGGTGAAATTCAGGCTGTGCAGGGTTCTTGTCTACGACAAGCTGCAATACCTCGTCAACATATGACATTTCTTTGTCCTCCTTGTATTCATATTGTACATCTAAATTATATTTACTAAGATAAAAAATGTCAAACACTATTTGTATTTTTAAACAAAAAAAATTAATATGGCATGGATTTCTGATGAAAAATAGTGTATAGTATATAAGGAATATGTATCAATTTAGGAGAACTGATGTGGAAATTGAGAGAAAGTTTTTAGTTGCCAAAGAAAATTTGCCGGCTCCGTTGGACCGTTTTTCCTATCACGAGATTGAGCAGGGATATCTTTGTGTAAATCCTGTTGTCCGTGTCAGGAGACAGGATGATACCTTTTTTCTGACCTATAAGGGTAGAGGAATGATGGTAAGAGAAGAATATAACCTGCCGCTTACAGAAGAAGGTTATGACAAACTCATTGGGAAAATAGATGGAAGAATTATTCAAAAGAAAAGATATCTGATTCCCCTGGATGAGAAATATACGGCAGAACTGGATGAGTTTAAGGGAGATTATGAAGGACTCTGGATGGCAGAGGTAGAGTTTGAAAACGAAGAGGAAGCCGGGAAATTTATAGCTCCGGACTGGTTTGGAACAGAAGTTACTTATGACAAACGATATCATAACAGTTATATGAGTTTAGCTGAGAACAAGGAGGAACAATAAGATGACAGTATATGCAATGTTGGCAGATGGATTTGAAGAAGTGGAAGCACTGGCAGTTGTGGATGTGTTAAAAAGAGCAGATATGGATGTGAAAATGATATCTTTAAACGGAAAGGAAGTTGTCACCGGGACACATGGGATTGGCGTGGTGGCTGATTTGAAATTTGCTCAGGCTGACTTTAACCAGTGTGATCTGATTTTTCTTCCGGGAGGTATGCCTGGCACCATTCATTTACAGGAACATGCAGGTCTGATAAAACAGATTAAGGAATTCGCAGAACAGGGAAAATGGCTGGCGGCAATATGTGCAGCGCCTAGTGTGTTTGGAAGTCTTGGACTTCTGGAAGGAAAGAAAGCAGTTTGTTTTCCGGGATTTGAAAAATACTTAACCGGAGCAGAAATTATGGATGAAAGAGTTGTTCTGGATGGACATATTTTTACATCCAGGGGAATGGGAACCGCCTTGGATTTAGGACTTGCCATAGTAGGTCAGATAAAGGGAAAAGAAGCGGAAGAAGAGCTGGCACATTCCATACAGTACAAATAAAAATAGCGGGTTGGAGAGAAACTATGAGAAAAAAGATTTTAATATGTATTATGGCGGTATGTATTATGGGAAGTCTTTCTGCCTGCCATAAAAAGACCACAGACATTGATTCACTGCAATATGCCGGAGTGATGGGCAGTGCGGAAGGAACTGTGGATTTTGCATCGGAGAAGGAACCGGAGATCAATATTAAAGATATTCGTTCCTATGTAGGTCAGGACATTGATTATTCTACAGGAATAGAAGTAAAAAATGCAGAGCAGTTTGACGATTTTCAGATGTGGGTGGATGCCACAGGGGTGGATATTTATACACCTGGCCGTTATACGGCAGTGTATCGTTTTGTGTATGATGGAAAAAATTTTGAAAAGACAATTGGAGTAACGATTGTTGAGAAAGAACAGGAAGCCGGTTCTCAGGAAAATCAGGGAGCAAACAATGCTGATGCCGGTCAGACTGGAAATGGATACGATAACAATAGCGGAAACAGCGGAAGTATTGGAAACAGTGGAAATAGCCAAAATACAGGAAATACTTCAAATAGCGGAAATAGTGGAAATATTTCAGGTGGCGGAAGTGACCAAAGCATTGAAAATCCAGGAGATAGTGGAAATGTCGGAGGCAGTGGAAATACCGGAAATGCCGGAAGTGGTGGAAACAGCCAGGATACCGGAAATGTTTCAAATGGCGGAAACAGCGGAAACGGTGGAAATAGTGGAAACACTTCAGGCGGTGGAAATGAGGAGCAGGGCTCCCGTGAAATCATTACTTCGGTACAGGCAGGAACTGGAAAACCATCCACCATCGGTTATACCAATATTGAACTTTTATCAGGGAAATACGTGAAAATAAAATGTACCAGTGCCCGATATATTGTATCTACCAGAACCGATGTAAGTGAAACAGTCAGAGATGACAAGAATTATCAGGTATCAAAATTAATTATTACATTTAATACAGGGGAAGAGCAGGTGTTAGAAACGGTGGAAAGGGCAATGAATTAGAAAGAGGTGAATGCATGGGGGCTGAAATCAGCATAGTCAGGGAAGTATCCGATAAACTGACTGAAAATATCAAAAAAATCATAAAAGGAAAAGATGAGACTGTACGAAAGGTAATCATAGCCCTGCTGACAGGGGGGCATGTTCTTCTGGAAGATGTTCCCGGAAGTGGGAAAACCATGCTTGCAAGAGCGTTAGCGGCGTCTGTTTCAGGGGATTTTAAAAGAATTCAGATGACGCCGGACCTGCTTCCGGCAGATTTGACCGGAGTCAATGTGTTCGATCAGAGAACATCAGAATTTCGATTTGTACAAGGCCCTGTATTTACCAATATATTGATTGCGGATGAAATTAACCGGGCTACGCCAAAGACGCAGGCCGGGCTTTTGGAATGTATGGAAGAGGGACAGGTTACTGTGGATGGCAGGTCCTATCATCTTGAGAAACCATTTCTGGTGATTGCGACAGAAAATCCGGTGGACACCCAGGGAGTATTCCCCCTTCCGGAAGCTCAGATAGACCGTTTTCTGATGAAACTTTATATGGAGTATCCGGATCATGAAAGTATGGTAGATATTTTTCGTACCCATGTGGACACCGGGGTAATCAAAAGCTTGAAGCCTGTGGTTACACTGGATGAAGTTCGTCAGGCCATGAGTTGTATGGAAGCGGTTAGTATTGAGGAGTCTGTCATAGAGTATGTGGTAAATCTTGTGGAAACAACCAGAAAGAAAGAGCAGGTAGCATTGGGGGTCAGCCAGAGAGGAGGACTTGCACTGCTTCGTGCAGCAAAGACAGTGGCAGCATTACAGGGAAGAACTTATGTGATTCCGGATGATGTCCGTGAAATTGCAGGAGATGTGCTTGCCCATCGTCTGATTCTAAAAAACAGTATGTTTGCAGAAAAAAACAGGAGCAGAGCATTGATACAGGAAATATTGGAAGAAGTGCCTGTACCGACAGAGGAGATGTATGGATGATAGAACCGGGATTGGAGAAATATCAGGACCGGATGGTCATTATGGCTTTTATTTTTCTTACCATAGCCCTGGCACTGGTGGTATTGGTGGCACTGGCAACATTATTTGTAAAATTCAGCAGAGCATTGTGCCTTCGCAAGCTGGAGTATCGGAGATATTTTCAGCGCAACCGGGTGATTGAGGGAGAAGAGACAGAGCTGGTGGAAGAATTTACCAATCACTCTTTTCTTCCCATGTTTGTGGTGGATGTGGAAACCCATATATCTTCCTGCATTAAGATGAAGGGGTGTCAGAGTGATGATGAAATCACCCAGAAGTTTCTCAGTCGCTTTTTCATCATGCCTTATACCAGAATACGCAGAGTTCACAAGGCAGTCTGTAAGAAAAGAGGGTATTACCGATTGGAATCAGCCAAAATTACGTTTGCAAAAGTAGAGGTTTACCTGGACAGTCAGGCAGAACTTTATGTATATCCGGTAGAACTTCCATTTCCGGAACAGAGCAGAATTCGGGAACAGCTTCAGTATAGCGCTGTGAGCAGGAGACCACTCATGGAAGATCCCTTTTCGTTTGCCGGGATAAGAAAATATGTACAGGGAGATCCCATGCATTTTATAAATTATAAACAAAGTGCAAGAAGAGGGGAATGGATGGTTAACGCCAGAGAGTATATGCTGGGAAGACGGCTTTTGATTTATTTGAATTTTCAGCCAAATGAGAAACTCCATATTTCACAGGAACAGTTTGGGAAATATTTGGAAAAAGAATTATCAGCGGCAGCATATCTTTTATGGGAATGTGTCAGAAATGGGTACAGTTATCTGTTTCGAATGAACAGCAAGATGCCATCGGGAGAATCCTGTGTCAGGACTCCGATGCTGTCGGGAGAGATGAAATATGAGGAAATTCTGGATGAGATGGCCCAGACTGGTTATCGCTATGGTGTCTCTATGGCATCCATGATAGATCGTGATTTAAGAGATGGCGTAAGTGGAATGGAGATGTTTTTATTTACGACCTATGTGGATGAGAGTTTGATGGAACGCGCGGTTGCTTTGGAACAGGCAGGGAATGCCGTGAACCTGATAAATCTTTTGGAATGGCAGGAGTGGGAATATGAAAAAGAAGAAAAAACAGATGATGAAATATTTTTTGGCAGTTCTTTTTCTGATTCTGGCCGGTATTCTGGTAAAACAGTATACAGGAATGGAGAAAAGTGACGAAGACCGAATCTGGTATCAATTTCTGACTGGAATCTGCCTTGCAGGAGCTATTTTCTGTGCCACAGGAGAATCCGGAGAACATAGATTCAAGAAGCTGGCAGAGGCTGG
>CALWLV010000076.1 GCA_944381595.1 uncultured Roseburia sp. | reverse complement strand
GTATCTGAAGACGATGTGGGTACTACTCTGCGTGTAGCCGGATGGGTGGAAAATATCCGTGACCACGGCGGTGTTTCTTTCATCGATCTGCGTGATATGTATGGAGTGTTGCAGATTGTAATGCGCGACACTTCCCTTTTAGACGGAATTAATAAGGAAGACTGTCTTTCCATCGAAGGTGTGGTTGACCACAGAGATGAGGAAACTTACAATCCAAAAATCCCAACAGGAACCATTGAATTGGATGCAAAGAAAGTAGATATCTTAGGAAAAGTTTACACCACTCTTCCTTTTGAAATCATGACTTCCAAAGAAATTCGTGAAGATTTAAGATTAAAATACCGTTATCTGGATTTGAGAAACCAGAAAGTAAAAGATAATATGATTTTCCGTTCCAATGTGATCAGCTTCCTGAGACAGAAGATGACAGACATGGGATTTTTAGAGATTCAAACACCTATTCTTTGTGCTTCTTCCCCGGAAGGTGCCAGAGATTACATCGTGCCATCCCGTAAGTTTAAAGGGAAGTTCTATGCTCTTCCACAGGCTCCTCAGCAGTATAAACAGCTTTTGATGGTGTCCGGATTTGACAAATACTTCCAGATTGCACCATGTTTCAGAGACGAGGATGCAAGAGCTGACCGTTCTCCGGGAGAGTTCTATCAGCTTGACTTTGAGATGAGCTTTGCAACTCAGGAAGATGTCTTCCATGCAGGGGAAGAAGTTCTGACTGCCACATTTGAGAAATTTGCTCCGGAAGGTGCTAGTGTAACTGCTGCTCCTTACCCGGTAATCAGCTACAAACAGGCCATGTTAGAATTTGGTTCCGATAAGCCTGATTTAAGAAATCCGCTGAGAATCATCGACCTGACCGATTTCTTCCAGAGATGCACCTTTAAGCCATTCCACGGAAAAACCGTTCGTGCCATCAAGGTACATGCCGATATGTCCAAAGGCTTCCACGAAAAATTACTGAAGTTTGCAACCGGCATTGGTATGGGCGGACTTGGCTATCTGGAAGTACTGGAAGATAAATCCTACAAGGGACCAATCGACAAGTTCATTCCGGAAGATATGAAATCTGAAATTGCAGAACTTGCAGGTCTGGAAGTTGGCGATACCATCTTCTTCATTGCAGATAAGGAAATGCGTGCAGCTAACTTTGCAGGACAGTTAAGAAATGAACTTGGCGCAAGACTGGATTTAATTGAAAAGAATGCTTACCGCTTCTGTTTCGTAAATGACTTCCCAATGTATGAATATGATGAAGAAGAAAAGAAAATCATCTTTACCCATAATCCATTCTCCATGCCACAGGGCGGTCTGGAAGCTTTAAACACCAAAGATCCACTGGATATCCTTGCTTATCAGTACGATATTGTATGCAATGGTGTGGAACTTTCCTCCGGTGCTGTAAGAAACCATGATATGAGAATTATGGTAAAGGCATTTGAAATTGCAGGATATACAGAAGAAGATTTAAAGAACAAATTCGGTGCTTTATACAACGCATTCCAGTTCGGTGCTCCACCACATGCCGGAATGGCTCCTGGTGTGGACCGTATGATTATGTTATTAAGAAACGAAGAAAACATCCGTGAAGTAATCCCATTCCCAATGAATGGAAATGCTCAGGATCTGATGTGCGGTGCTCCAAATGAAGTCTCCGAGCAGCAGCTTCGTGAAGTTCATATTAAAATCAGACAGTAATCTTATAAAAACAGACAGGATTCTAAGATATATCAGAATCCTGTCTGTTTTTCATTCTTATGACGGCACAGAAGAAATTCCCTCATATGCCCGCACTAATTCTTCTCCTTGATACTCTACCTTCAGGGTAAAAAAATCTTCATTCTGTATCAATTTCCGCAAAAACAACACATCTCCCTGCCACAAATGAAGGTTCAGCACCTCTTCTTTTTTTACCCAATACAAATCCCCTTCGCTGCACGGCTGGATTTCTCCCTGAAATTGATCTGCCGTATAGATAAACATATATTCCGTCTCCCAAACATCGGAAACAAAGGTCATAATTCCTCTCAGGCGATAAGAGGTCAGGGTAAGTCCCGTCTCCTCCTTTACCTCTCTGACAATGCACTCATCCGGACTCTCATCCTTCTCAAACTTTCCACCTACACCAAGCCATTTATCGTGACTCTGGTCATTTTCTTTCTTCGTCCTGTGAAGCATCAGGAAACAGCCGTCTTTTTCAATATAACAAATCGTTGTCAGCCGCATAGAAACCTCCTCTTTATTCCTTTTCTTCCAGATATTTCATAAATCCTTCCAAGCCTTCCATAATATCTTCATAAGTAGTCTGGAAATCTCCAGTATACCACGGATCCGCAATATCCCTTGGACACTCTGAAAAATCCAGCAGACGCCAGATTTTATCATCATCAGATGTCTTGTGCAGCATCCGGCAAATATTTCTCACATTCACATTCTCCATGCCGATGATATAATCGTATTTGTCATAATCACTTCTGGTTAGCTGCACAGCCTGCTTTCCCGCAGTACTGATTCCAAGACCGGAGAGAAGATTTCTGGTTCCCCGATGGGGAGGATTCCCAATCTCCTCTGTACTCGTTGCAGCAGAGGCTATGTAAAACTGCTCTGCCTTTCCTTGCTTTTTTACCAAATCCTTCATTAAAAATTCCGCCATTGGACTGCGACAAATATTCC
>CALWLV010000075.1 GCA_944381595.1 uncultured Roseburia sp. | reverse complement strand
CATACTAAGGTCTCTGGTAACTGCCGGATATTTGGCAAGTCCTTCGTATTTTCTTTCAAAGGTTGCATACTCTGTCACTTTCAGGATATCTAATACTGCAACATATGCCTTATCACCGATGTTATAGTTATCTGCCACTTCCGGATGAAGTTCTCCTAAGTATCCCACTACTTCACCATCGTACACCACATCTGCCTGTCTTCCCGGATGAAGAAATGGCTTCTTCTGAGATGGGTCATAATCTACTTTCTTCTTCATTCCGATTCTTTCAAAGAATTCTTCCAATACACCCTTCATATCAAAGAAATCACCGTCTCCATACATGCCCAGAGTAAACATCATTCTTTCCTCCGGAAGTTCTGTCACAGGAAGACTTTTTGGAAGATATACATTTCCAAGCTCGTATAACTTTGCACTCTTATTTCTTCTGTTATAATTTGTGCTGAGGGAAGTAAGCATACCATTTAAAGAAATGGTTCTCATAATACTGAAGTCTTCTCCCAGTGGGTTTAAAATTGTCACTGTTTTTCTTAACTCACTGTCCTTTGGAAGCAGTAATTTATCAAAAACCTTAGGGCTTTCAAAGGAATATGTCATGCCCTGTGAAAAACCACAGAATTCTGCAGTCTCTCTTGCCACATCTTCTACCCTCATCTTAAAGGATTTCTTGCCCATGGTAGCCTCACCGGATGGAAGTGTCACAGGAATATTGTCATAACCAAAGAATCTTGCCACTTCTTCTGCAATGTCTGCACTACATTCCAGATCCTGACGGAAAGTCGGAATTACCAGTTCATTCTTTTCCTGGTCGTATGCAATCTCCAGACGTTCAAAATAAGACAGCATTTCTTCCGGTGCAACACTGGTTCCAAGAAGTTTATTGTATTTTTCCGGCTCAAATGGGATTCTTCTTTCCTCTTTCTTTTCCGGATACACATCTACCATGCCGCCAATTACTTCTCCGGCACCTAATTCTTCAATCAATGCGCAAGCTCTGTTGATGGCATCTTCTGCATTATTCGGATCCAGACCTTTTTCAAATTTTCCGGAAGCGTCGGTACGAAGTCCCAGTCTCTTGGAAGAAAGACGGATATTGGTTCCATCAAAGCAGGCAGCTTCCAATAATACATCTTTTACCTGATCTGTAATCTTAGAATTTTCACCACCCATGATTCCGGCCACACCGACTGCCTTATCTGCATCACAAATCATCAGAATATCGTTATCCAGCACTCTTTCCTGTCCATCCAGCGTCTGGAAGGTTTCGCCCTCATTTGCTCTTCTGACTACAATCTTATTTCCTGCAATGGTACTCAAATCATAGGCATGCATTGGCTGTCCAAATTCTTCCATGACATAGTTTGTAATATCCACCAGATTATTAATCGGGCGAATACCGGAATTTGCCAATCTGCGCTGCATCCATTCCGGAGATGGTCCGATCTTTACATTCTTTACAACCCTTGCACAGTATCTCTTACAAAGATCCTGGTCTTTTACTTCCACACTGATATAATCCGCTGCATTTTCATTGTTTCCTGTTGCTTTGATTTCCGGCTTCACAAATGGTTTTCTAAATGTAGCTGCCGCTTCTCTTGCGATACCAATGACTCCAAAACAATCCACACGATTGGAAGTAATTTCATATTCTACTACCGTATCATTTAATCCCAGTGCTTCCACTGCACTCTGTCCTACCTGTGCGTTTTCCGGAAAAATATAGATTCCATCTTCCGCTGCTTCCGGATAGAAATCCTTAGAAGACCCAAGTTCTGCAATGGAACACATCATACCGAAAGATTCCACACCTCTTAATTTACCTTTTTTAATCTTTGTTCCTCCGGCAACTTTATTTCCATCATGGTCTGTTGCAACCCTTCCTCCGTCCAGAACTACAGGAATCTTTGCTCCTTCAAAAACATTCTTTGCTCCAGTGACAATTTGAACTACTTCTGTTCCTACATTCACCTGACATACCACTAATTTTTCTGCATCCGGGTGTTTTTCAATCTTTTCAATCTGTCCAATGATAATTTTATCCAGATTTTCATCCAATCTTTCATAATTCTCTACTTTTGTACCTGATAATGTCATCGCATCCACATATTCCTGATCTGTACAGGAAAGTTCCGGCACATATGCTTTTATCCATGATAATGGGGTATTCATTACTTCTTTCCTCCTTGTTTTAGAACTGTTTTAAGAAACGAACGTCATTTTCATACAACAGACGCATATCATCAATTTCATATTTTAACAATGCAATTCTCTCAAGACCAATACCAAATGCAAATCCTGAGTATTCTTCCGGATCAATGCCGCTCATCTTTAACACTCTTGGATGAACCATACCACATCCTAAAATTTCAATCCAGCCTGAGCCCTTACACATTCTGCATCCTGTTCCTCCACATTTAAAACAGGTTACATCCATCTCGGCACTCGGTTCTGTAAATGGAAAATGATGTGGACGGAATTTTACTTTTGTATTCTCACCAAACAGCTCCTTGGCAAACTCCGCCAATGTTCCTTTCAAATCTGAGAAAGTAATGTTTTTATCAATTACAAGTCCCTCTACCTGATGGAAAGATGGAGAATGAGTTGCATCCACTTCATCGGAACGGAATACTCTTCCCGGTGCAATCATACGAATTGGAAGTTTTCCCTGTTCCATCACTCTGACCTGTACCGGTGATGTCTGTGTTCTAAGTACAATTTTATCATTGATATAGAACGTATCCTGCTCATCTTTTGCCGGATGGTTTGCAGGAATATTTAATGCCTCAAAGTTATAATAGTCATATTCCACTTCCGGGCCTTCCACTACTTCATATCCCATACCAATGAAAATTCTCTCCAATTCTTCCAAAGCAATGGTATTCGGATGACGGTGACCTAAATTACTCTTCTTTGCAGGAAGGGTTACGTCAATGACTTCTGCCTTCATCTTTGCTTCTCTTGCAGCAGCTGCAAGTTTTACCCTTACTTCTTCTATCTTTTCTTCAATGGCCGCTCTGGTCTCATTCACCATCTGTCCTACCTTCGGACGATCCTCTGCTGCCACATCCTTCATTCCCTTTAACACTTCTGTCAAAGCACCTTTTTTACCCAGTACAGCTACTTTAATTTCATTTAATTTGTCCAGATTTTCTGATGCCTGAACCTTTTCAATTGCTTCTTCTCTGATCTTCTGCAATCTTTCCTTCATGCTAATCCTCCATTTCTTTCGGGATACCTGTTTTCAGTTTAAAAATAAAAAACTCCGCCCCCTGACAGGGACGAAGTATAAATCCGCGGTACCACCCAAATTTCTTAAATTAAGACACTTTTCTGCGTAACGTGCAAATAACGTCATCTTCTACTCCTGTTTTCAAAGATGCAGCTCCTGTGTGAAATTCGACGCGATATCTGAACTTCAGGAAACTCTCAGCCTGTGATTCCCCTCTCTGTGAAGAAAATAACGCACTACTTTGCACAATCATTGCCTTTACTTCTTTATATCATATACTTAAATTGGTTTCAAGTGGTTCTTATTCTAACACCAAGGTGAAAGTGTGTCAATAGATTTTCAGTAAATCTCTACATTTTACGGGTGTTTCTATGAATAAATGTTTCACATTCTCTTTTGATTCTTGAAATCACTTCTATCTGTTTATCATAAGGAACATCCGATGTGGCTACCTGTTGTGCCAGCCTCTCCATCTCTACCGCTATCCCTGATAAGAAATTAATACCATTTTCTTCATACATAATACGTTTCACGGAATGAATCCGTTTCCCTCCTTTTTCTTATTGTGTTTTTGTTATTTCTTCTGACAAGTTATTTTATCATGTATAAAAAAAATTACATCAACAAAAACATGAAAACTATCCACAATTTTATCCACATCAGAATTTTTTGGTTTTCTCCTTTACAGACAAATC
>CALWLV010000074.1 GCA_944381595.1 uncultured Roseburia sp. | reverse complement strand
CACTGTGTGATAACGTTCTCCTGCCTTTGTAACCGGCTGTGCAAAATCAGGCACATGAATGGCATTTGGAAAGAACTGTGTCTCAAAGCAAAGGCCACTTCTCTGTACATAGACAGCCCCTTCTTTTCCGGTTAAAGATCCATCTAAGAAGTTTCCGGTATAAAACTGGATTCCCGGAAGGTCTGTGAATACTTCCATGTATCTTCCTGATTTTTCATCCAAAAGAGATGCAACGAGAGAGATTTTACCCGGCTCTGTCTTTAAAACCCAGTTATGATCAAATCCCTTTCCCCAGTTTAACTGGTCATAATCCACTGCAATATCCTGTCCCACTTTCTTTGGAGTGGTAAAATCCATCGGAGTTCCTGCTACTTTACGAATCTCTCCATTTGGAATGGATTCTTCATCTGCAAATGTAAACTCATCTGCATCAATCCATGCAACCTGATCTAAAATAGTTCCGGAAGACTGACCTGCAAGATTAAAATAGCTATGATTTGTCAGATTAATCACAGTATCCTGATCCGGCTCTGCATTATATTCAATCACAAGTGTATTGTCTTCTGTTAAAATATATGTTACAGAAATGTTTACATTACCAGGGAATCCCTGATCTCCATCCGGACTGTAATAAGTAAATTCAATCGCCTGTCCTCTCTCCTCCTCATAGGTTCTGGCATTCCACAAACGTTTGTGATATCCGTTGAATCCACCATGAAGGTTATTCTCTCCATCATTCTTGTCCAACTGATAGGTCTTGCCATTTAATGTAAATACTGCCTTTCCGATACGGTTTGCATGTCGTCCAATGGTTGCACCAAAGTTTGGCTCATTGACAAAATAATCTTCTAACTTGTCAAATCCCAGTACCACATCTTCCATCTTTCCATCTCTATCCGGAACAAACAAAGATACAAGAATTGCACCAAAATCTGTAAACTTTGCTACAACTCCATTCTTATTTTCAACAGTATAAAGGCTTGCTACAGCGCCTTCCTTTGTCTTTCCAAATTCTTCTTTCTTAAAAGCCATGTCTGTCTCCTTTCACTCTTCCGCTTTCGCATACAGATATCTTTATCATACTATATTCTTAAATTTCTGTCAAATCCTTCATGGAGAAAACTTTAACTTCAATTCAAACCAGAAAATGCTTCCTTTCCCAATTTCTGTTATGACGCCAAACGGGGCATCGTGAAGCTGTAAAATATTTTTTACGATGGATAATCCCAAACCCGTGCCCATCACAGCCCGTTTGTGATTTTTATCAATTTTATAATAACGATCCCATACATGATTCAGTTGTTCCGGTGCAATTCCCTCTCCGGTATCCGTGACCTCTATCCGCACAGAACTTTCTTTTACAATTTGGCGGACGATTACTTTCCTGTCCTCTCCTGTATAATTTACTGCATTGTTCACCAGGTTATAAAGAACCTGATAAATTTTATATTCATCTGCTTCCACCCATACTTCCGGTTCCCGATACTCAAAAGTGATATCATACCCCTGCTGTTCCACCAGCTTTGCATATCGCTTCATTACTGATTTGATACTTTCCGTAAGATTGTATTCTTTTCGCTCCAGTTTCTGCACTCCTGCCTGAAGCTTGGAAATATCCAGCAAATCGTTGACAAGCTCTGTCAATCGCTTTGCCTCATCGATGATGACCTGCAGGTTTTCCGGTGTGTTTTCTCCCGGCAAATCCCTCATGACCTCTGCATATGCCGTAATCATAGTCAAAGGCGTCCGCAAATCATGGGATACATTTGCAATTAATTCCCGCTGCAAAAGTTCTGACTTTGTCAATTCACTAACCGTATAATTCAACGTATCTGCCAGTTCTGATATCTCTTTATATCCTTTTTCCTCAAACTCAATATTCAAATTTCCATCTGATATCTCTTTGGCCGTATGGCTGATTTTGATAATCGGTTTTGAAATATGAAAAGATACAATGAATGCCATCAGCAAAGACAAAAGTATCATAAAGACAGATATATAAATCAGCTGAATCCGGATTGCATGTACCGTTGCTGTTACAGGCGTAATGACAGAATCCGCTATAAGAATGGTTTCCTCTCCGGATTCATCTGTTAAAATTCTGGCCAGAATCATGGTTTCCATGCGGGAATTTTCCGGAATATCAAATATATTCTGAATTCCTTCCCTTGGAGAGTCATCCGGCGGCGTCACCACAGGCTGATTCTTTTCCGATTCCTGTAATCCATTCTTACTGGATATTTGCAAAGTTCCCTGGTTTTCCTTTGCCATCTCATAAATATCCTGAATCTGCTCTTTATCCAGTCGTGTCATATGCTCCGTAGAAACACTTCCAGCCTGATCCAGACGATTTCCTTCACTGTCCGCCCAAATGACGCGTATATCATTTTCTCTTGCAAGCGCTTCCACATCCGACCATTCATCGGATGTTTCCATCAGTTCTATCACAGAATTTACAGCTTTCTCCAATTCCTTTTCTTTGATGTTTTTATAAAAAGTCTCCAGATAAACGGTCTGCATAAACCAGAGAATAACAAGAAGAATCACGGTAAAGACCAATAAATAACCAAAAATACTCCATTTAATACTTATTTTTTTTCTATGATCCGTTTTCAAATCGATATCCCACTCCTCTTAATGTAACAAGAAATTTCCGGTATTCACCCAGACTGCTTCGCAGCAGTTTAATATGGGTATCCAGTGTGCGATCATCTCCAAAATAATCATAGCCCCACACTTCCGTAATCAGTTTTTCTCTTGTCAAAGCAATTCCTTTGTTGCGAATAAGATAAAATAACAAATCATATTCCTTTGGCGTCATATCCACTCTTTGCCCATTGATTTTTACCACTCTTCCCGTAAAATCAACAAACAGTCCCTCTCTCTGGAACACATCATGACTCTGTGAGTTCTGTTCCTTTGCCTCTTTGATTTGACAATGTCTGGAAATGACCACATTCACACGCATCATCAATTCTTTTGGCGAAAAGGGTTTGACTACATAATCATCAATCCCAAGTTCAAATCCGTGAATTTTATCGTACTCCTCTCCCCGGGCAGACAGCATAATGACAGGAATATCTTTTATTTTCTTAATCTCCTTACAGGTGGAAAATCCATCCAGTTCCGGCATCATAACATCAAGAATAATCAAATCAAAATTCTGTTCTTTGCAGATATTGACGGCCTCCATCCCATTTTCGGATTCCACAATTTCATATCCTTCAAACTCTGCATATTTGCGGATAACCAACCGAATCTTTTCTTCATCATCCACAACCAGTAAACGTTTCATAATACACCTCTCAATCACATATTTATGAAATCATTATAACAATATTTGTGCTTTTTGCAATGAAAAATTCGGAATGAATGGCATTCCACAGAAAAAAGCAGGTAACATAATCCTTTGATTACTTACCCACTTCTTTCATGATAAAACAAATTATTTATTCATTCTGCATGATTTTCTTAAGGTCTTCTTCCGGTGTTGAAATTGGAGAAATATGATAATTTTCCACTAAATAATTTAATACATTTTTTGATACAAATGCCGGAAGGGTTGGTCCCAGATAAATATTCTGAATTCCCAGATACAACAGTGTAAGAAGAATTGCCACTGCCTTCTGTTCATACCAGGATAATACCATGGCCAATGGCAGTTCATTTACAGAGCAATCAAAGGCTTCTGCAAGTGCTACTGCCACTTTGATGGCGCTGTATGCATCGTTACATTGCCCCATATCCATAATCCTTGGAAAATCTCCAATGTTACCTAAATCCAGGTCATTAAAACGGTATTTTCCACAGGCAAGTGTCAATACAATCGAATCCGCCGGCGTCTGTTTGACAAATTCCGTATAGTAGTTTCTTCCCGGTCTTGCACCATCACATCCTGCCACCAGGAAAAATCGGCTAATTGCTCCTGTCTTCACGGCATCTACGATTTCTCCCGCTGAGGATAATACCGTATGATGTCCGAAGCCGGTTGTAACATTTGTTCCTCCATTGATTCCGGTAAACTGTTTATCTTCTTTGTAACCGCCTAATTCCAATGCCTTTTCAATCACCGGTGTAAAATCCCGATTCTCTCCAATATGCACCATTCCCGGATAAGATACCACTCCTGTCGTGAACACTCTGTCGGCATAGCTATCCTTTACCGGCATGATACAGTTTGTTGTATAGAGAATTGGCGCAGGAATTTCCGCAAATTCCTTCTGCTGATTCTGCCATGCCGTTCCAAAATTTCCCTTTAAATGGGAATACTGTTTTAACAGCGGATATGCATGGGCAGGAAGCATTTCTCCATGGGTATAGATGTTAATTCCCTTATCCTTTGTCTGTTCCAATAATTCTTTTAAATCCAATAAATCATGTCCTGTTATGACAATGAAAGGTCCTTTTTCCACCTTAAGGGATACTTCCACCGGTTTTGGATTTCCGAAAGTCTCTGTATTGGCCTGATCCAAAAGTTCCATACAAGTGAAATTCACTTTTCCCACTTCCAATGCAACCGGTAAAAGTTCCTCCATCTCCAAATCATATCCAAGCATTGCCAGTGCTTTATAGAAAAATTCATACACTTCTTCCGATTCATATCCAAGAGCTGCTGCATGGTGAGCATAAGCAGAGATTCCTCTGATTCCAAACAGAATCAGGGATTTCAGAGAACGAATATCTTCCTCTGCATTCCAGATTTGATTCATATCATAATCGTCCGTATTGCCACATCGACTCATACATGCTGCACATCCCGGTACCAGTGCATCTTTCACCTGATGTACACGGTCAATTTGTTCTTGTACTGTCTCATCATTGAAATTTACATTTGTCACCGTGGTAAATAATCCATCTATGATACAGCGATCTGTTTCTTTTGTTCTTCCATTATTTGCACAGGCCTTTGCCAGACCAATTAAGGCCCCTGTCAGTTCATCCTGTAATCTGGCCGTCTGATCCGTTTTACCACAGACACCTCTGGATCCGTTGCATCCATTGCATCCTGCAGTCTGTTCACATTGAAAACAAAACATATTTTTATCCATAAAAAATCCTCCTGACTTCTGTGATTGATTTTACAACCATAGTATAGTCAGAAGGATAACATTTGTATGTTGGAATTCCAACAAAAAATATTAGATACCTAAAAATTTACGAACTGTATGTTCCATTTCATCTACTTCGCATACAGTATTATGGCGAATTTCTGCATTACGGATTTCTTCAATGGCTCTTGGTACAGCTACATTTCCGATTTTGCTCAACTCATCCACCAGTTCGAAGTCACCCATCGAATCATACTTGCCATCAATGGCATTCATAACACTTCTGGTAAACTTAAATGGGCTTGCAGTAGAAGCAATGACTGTCGGAGTCTTGTCTCCTGTCTCTTTCTGATATTTCTGATATACATCAGAAGCCACTGCTGTATGGGTATCAATGATATAGCCCGTCTTCTCGTACAACTCTCTGATACGTGCTTCTGTCTCTGCTTCTGTGGCATAGTTTCCATAAAATTCCTTTAATGCCTCTTCCATCTCCGGTGTGATGGTGTAGCTTCCATTGGATGAAAGTTCCTGCATAAAAGTACGATTCTTTTCTGCATCATTTCCGGCAATACGATAAATCAAACGCTCTAAGTTACTTGAGATCAGAATATCCATAGATGGGGAATTTGTCAAAATAAATTCTCTGTTCTTATCATAAGTTCCTGTGCGGAAGAAGTCATATAATACTTTGTTATCATTGGATGCACAG
>CALWLV010000073.1 GCA_944381595.1 uncultured Roseburia sp. | reverse complement strand
GAAATTTACGAAAAAGCCAAGTTGTTGTAAACAGGTATTTTTACAGGAATGTGTACCTTTCTGTAAAATGCCTGTTTTTTTCATTAACTTAAATCATACCACAAAAACAAGCGTTTTTCCAGATATTAAAAGGCTTTCTGGGGAGCATCAAAGCATATTTTCTCCGGTGTCGAAAAGGTACACATTCCTGTAAAAATACCTGTTTACAACAACTTGGCTTTTTCGTAA
The DNA here is from genome assembly GCA_944381595.1 of uncultured Roseburia sp. Lineage (GTDB taxonomy): Bacteria > Bacillota > Clostridia > Lachnospirales > Lachnospiraceae > CAG-303. Next base: position 5,408 of record CALWLV010000073.1, on the reverse strand, counting down.
ATTTCCGCTCGATAGCGAAATGTGGACATTGGCATTCCACACGCTTTTGCAGCTGCCAGACCGGTAATTTTACCATTTGTCCATTGCTGATATATCTCATGAAAGTTCTCCGGCAATGGACTTGGAGGTCTTCCAAAGCGAACCCCTCTCTTCTTTGCAGCAGCAATCCCCTCTGCCTGCCTCTGTCTGATATTTGTTCGCTCATTTTCCGCAACAAAAGACAACACCTGCAAAACAATATCACTCAGGAAAGTTCCCATAAGGTCTTTTCCTCGGCGAGTGTCCAAAAGTGGCATATCCAGAACCACGATATCAATTCCTTTTTCTTTTGTGAGGATTCGCCATTGTTCCAAAATTTCAGCATAATTTCTTCCAAGTCGATCTATGCTTTTCACATAAAGCAAATCGTCTTTTTTTATTTTTCTTAACATTCGTTTGTACATCGGACGTTTAAAATCCTTACCGGATTGCTTATCTACAAAGATATTTTTCTCAGGGATAGACATTTCTTGTAATGCGATAAGCTGTCTGTCTTCATTCTGATCCTTGGTACTGACACGAACATAGCCATATCCATTTCCCATTGTTCCTCCTTCGTATAGGCAATCTGCCAATTTCAGACCGCACTATTTGAATTGTCGAATTACACCTGATATTTTCCTTGCTGTTATATAAGCATTACAAAATGCCAGCTCTAAAACTGGCATTTTGAATGAATATCGCCTGTAAAACGACATTAAGTTGCAACTTGCTCCAAAAGTCTTCTGCTGGCATTCATACCGTATTTTTTACCACACTCACTGAAAACTCTCCGTCTTTCCTCAGAAAGTGGCGGAAGCAAACGGATAGATACTCTGGATTTATCCAAAACGTAAGTTACGCTTCCTTCGGTTGTCCATCTGTCCAATCTTGCCAGATGCGGATACTTTTCTGCATATTCTGCAAGCCTACGCTTCAACGATGCGTTGAAAGTGTAAATCCTAACAGTGTCATCTCCCTCACTGGTCAAAATAATAGTTTCTTTCTCATACTTAGATAATCTCATTTGTTTTCTCCTTTGATTTTTTATTTAGAGATTGTCGAAATCTCTATGTACTGTGGAAATGCAATACTACTTGCACTTCCACAAACAGGCTTTTGCCGTTCTACCCTTGATGTTTCCTTGGAGGCATATCCCCTGTGCGGTGCTGTCCAGTCTCCCTTACGGAAGCGCTCCCTTTACGATCATGGCGGTTTATCTCATCTCGGACGGTCATTCAATTTTTCGTTCATCTCTGAACTGGCTACATCATACACCGAAAAATCGAAATTCCAGGATTATTTCCATGGTCGAAAATTCACGCAAAAATGCCCCGTTTTTTCCGATTGGAAAAACAGGGCCTACTGTCATTTTATATGTAATTATGGTAAAATATCTGCATCAGGAGGATGCCTATGAAAACTCAATTATCAATACAAGAAAAATTAGAAGATTTAAGAAAAGAACGTAAACTAACTCAAGACACCGTTGCCGCTGCTGTTGGAATAACAGGATCTACATTAAGCAAATATGAAAACAAAGAAAATAAGGAATATAACATTGCTATACTTAATAACCTGGCGGACTATTATGGAGTCTCTTTAGAATGGCTTGTTGGAAATACCGAAATCAGAGAATCTACATCCACCGAAATAGATGAGTTAATGTTAGATGATGAAACTATAGAACTCTTGAAAAGTGGACGCTTTAACAACAGGCTCTTTTGCGAAATTATTAAACATCCGGATTTTATAAAGCTGATGACTGATACAGAAATCTATGTTGACGGAATCGCCACTATGCAGATTAAAAATATGAATGACTGGCTGGATGCCATTCGTCTCCAGATTATTCAGCAGAAAAATCCCGATGCCAATGACCTATATCTGAAAGTTCTGGAAAGTTCACATATTCAGGAAGAAGAATACTTCTTCCATACCATTCACAGCGATTGGGACAATATTATCCGCACTATACGTGAAAACCACGAACACGCTGCCGAATCCGCACCAATCGAAAGACCTATGTCCAACGATAAAAAGGTACAGCGTTTCTTGCAAACCCTCAAATTCAAGAGTAATCCTATTGAGGAATTCTGGCGTTTCTTCTGTGATGAGATGCAGATTCCGTTCGACCACCTTTCTGTGGATGAACATAAGGTTATGAAGGATGTATTTAAGAGATCAAAGCTGTTAAAGGCTCTGCCGAATCGTAAAAAAGGAAAGTAATTATTATGAAAATAGGAAGAAATGATCCCTGCCCGTGTGGAAGTGGCAAAAAGTACAAGAAATGTTGCTTGAATAAAAGTGAAATACAGTTTCTCGCAGAAGCTGCATTTGACGCACAAAAGAACTTAAAAAGAGATGGACAAATCAAGCAATGCTTACATCCTAACAAAGATGAATGCACTGATAAAATTGTAAAAGCTCATGCTATTCAAAATAATCGTATTCTCACAAAAATAGCAGAAAACGGCTGGGTTAAGACTTTAAACGGAACATCTAATTTGATTTTTCAATCATCTCAGGAACAAGGCAGAAAAATTGCAACTACTTTTACTGGATTTTGTTCTTATCATGATAAAAAGGTCTTTCAAGCTATTGAAGATCAACCATTTACTGCTACGGCAAAACAAATATTTCTGTTCACATATCGTACAATGGCTTGGCATTATCACAAAAAGGAAGAACAACACAAGCGTACTGAATTGTTTCACAAAAATATGGCAGCAAAAGGATACTCTTCTTCCTCAGAATTCATAGATGCGCTTGTATTAGGTATCAATGATAACAAAGTCAAAAAATCATTATTTGACACTGCTCTTTTAAAGGATGATTTTAGTTTAATAAATTATTGCATCTGGGAAATCCCATATGAAATATCTTTTGCTGTTTCTATGCAATATGAACCAACCTTCGATCTCGCCGGAAACCAGATCAATGATTACGAACATGATGAAATTTTAAAAAGCATCTATTTAAATGTATTTCCTGCCGACGGCAAATCATATTGTATATGGTCATGGCTTGCAAATGATGATGCTATATTTAAGTCATACACAAATCAGTTTATGGAGCTACCACTTTCAGATCGCAAAAATTTTCTGAATAACAAGCTACCTGTATGGACTGACTCCTTAGTAATTTCACCGGTATTATGGAAAAAATGGGGAAAGCCCGTCCAAGAAGCATTAATTGCTCATGCTAATTTTGATAAATTGTACTTTGCCATGGAACTTGAACACGGCGGTCAACCATATCAATATATGGATACACCTTGGGATTTGTTTGAACCAATTCAAAATATATAATCGGATAGAAAAGGGACTGACCGGTAAAGTGCTCAGTCCCTTTTCGCATGATTTCTCTCATAATTCATTTTAAAATTCACAACCAAAGTCATTGAAAAAAACCTTTATCTTTTCTTTTCCATACTTTTTTTCAACTTCTGGTGTGATATAAATAGTTAAATTTTCTAACGACCTTGTCAGGCCTACATATAATCTATTTTTAAAGATAGTTTCCTCGGTCTTTGTACCTAATAAATAAGCAGCCAAATCAGTTGTCAATATCAGTAGACAATTATTTCCTTCTTGACCTTTAATACTGTCAATCGAATTTACATAAACCACTTCATTTTCATTCTCATTTCTTTCATCAGGAATTAGATTAATAATTCTTCCATATGCCCGTTTGTCTTTTAATGGTTCCATCTTAAAAGTTCGCTTCATAGCTTCCTGCTTGTCTTTACAACACATATAATTATGTAAAAGCTTTTCGCCCAAATAATAAGACGCTCTCATACATGCCAATTCGGTTATATTTGGATGATTATTTTGCATCACTATAGAAATTTCTTCACAAAGAGCTTCTCTAATATCTTTACTCTTTTCCCGTGTATGCGTTTCATATATACTCTGCCTCTGCGAAACAAATTTAAGATTAAAATTCTCTTCGAGCAACAATTCTGTAATATTTTTATCTGATGCAAAGCATATAACAACTGAACCATTATCTTTTTCAGAATACTGTTTTTCTGCATCTGCAACAATGATATTGGAGATTGCTAAATGGTTTTGCGGGCACCTATGACAGAGCGTAAAATACTCTACTGAATCCGGATAGGTTGCAGTAAGTTTTCTCAAACACTTATGTCCCTTTAAATCTTGTTTTGGATCTCCCATTAACAAAATTGTAATCCCTAATTTATGCAATGACTCAATAATGTCAAACATATCACTATCAATATCTTGAGCTTCATCAATGCAAATTGCACCACAATACGACTTAAAATTATTTTTTATAATATTTCTCTTTTCCTTGATTTCTTTTGTATCTTTTGATTTCTTTACTACAACCCACTTAGCTCTTTCTGGAATAACCGTTTGATGCAATACATTTTTATCTTCCAATCTACCAATCGCACCGTTTCTGTATGCAGGTACTCCAGGCAGCTCTGCAACGGAAATTCTTTCATACTGTTTTCCAAACAACAGATAATAATATGGTCTTACAAATTCTTGATACAAAAAAGAATGTATTGTACTCACTACAATGTTATCCGGTATACAACCATAATGCTCTTGCAATTTTCCACTTATACATTTAACTGCATTATTTGTAAATGTGATACAAAATATCTTTTTATGATCTTCTATCTCTGAACGAAATTGGATTATTGTATCAGCCATAGCAGTTGTTTTACCCGCACCTGCACCTGCAATACCAATTTTCATGACCACTCACCCTCCACTATAACTGAAGTTTTCTTCATAAAATCGAGGACATCTTTAATATGCTTTGGCATTTCCAGATCCGGTAAGTCTCCACATTCTATATCTTTACAAATAGTCAACATGTCTGACGCTTTCGCATTTTGCCATGCTTTCTGCATTTCTTCGGAACTCATATCCTTCCAACCTAATATTTCACCATACTTATCTTTGAGAATAGTATAGTTATCACCTGTCTTTACAATTTCCGGTTCGAGAGTTTTTTCGTCTGTTGTTCTAACGCAAATAGTTTTACCATCATCGTATTTATCATGGTCTTTTTTGGCTTTGTCTTGATAATCATAGTCACGAATAATACCAAGCTTATTGCTTGTACCAGAATTTACTTTCTTCCATATTTCAATAATTTTAGTATATCCTTTATGGAAAGAAATTAATTCGATATCACTTAATTCATTCTTCGAATCCAAATAGGAACGGATCAACATTTCTTCCGAAATCCCCTCAAACAAGATACATTTTTTCGAAAAGAATAATTTGAACAAATCCAAATTTGGATTTTTGGTTAAATAATCCCTTTCCTCTTCTTCAAGCTCCTGCAATAAAGAAAATGCGTTACCTTCATGTACAATAACCACATTTTTCAAATCCATTTTG
>CALWLV010000072.1 GCA_944381595.1 uncultured Roseburia sp. | reverse complement strand
CCTGAAAAAGAAGCGTTATGCAATCGGCACAAACCCGGAAAGATATCTGGAAGAAATTATGAACTTGTAATTTTTTTGTATATTGCTTAATGCTTTGGTTGGGATACACATTCGTGCGTTTCTCGTGCTTTGGCTGTTAAGAACTGGTTATTCTAAAAAAATTCGGCTGCTTCGAATGCAGTCAGGAATGAGGTATAAATATGAAATTACTATTTAAGCAACGCTTTTTCTCGTGGTTTGACAGCTACGATATCTATAATGAAGCAGGAGAAACAGTATATACTGTCAAAGGACAGATTTCCTGGGGACATTGTCTGAAGATTTTTGACACCAATGGTAATGAGATAGGAACTGTGAAAGAAAAGGTGATCACTTTACTTCCAAAATTTGAAATATATCTTGGAGAGCAGTATATAGGCTGTATCAGAAAGGAGTTTACGTTCTTTAAGCCGAAATATAACATTGACTACAATGGTTGGCAGATTGACGGGGATTTCCTTGGATGGAATTACCGTATTCTCAATGCATCTGGGCAGAATATTGCAGCTATATCCAAGCAATTGCTTAACTGGACGGATACCTACGTGATTGATGTCATTGATCCACAGGATGCCCTTTGTGCCCTTATGCTTGTACTTGCCATTGATGCAGAAAAGTGTTCAAAGAATGGTTAAGGGTGTATAAACGATACTTATAACGAGTCAATGGATTTTTGTATTATACAGAAATGAAAATGCATGTTATGATCCTTTTAATTAAAATACAACAATCAAAAGGAGATTAAGATTATGAGTACTAAGAATTTAAGATTTGAAACTTTGCAACTTCATGTAGGTCAGGAGACGCCGGATCCGGCAACCGGAGCAAGAGCAGTTCCAATTTATCAGACAACATCATATGTTTTCAATGATTCTGCACATGCAGCAGCAAGATTTGGTCTCACGGATGCCGGTAATATCTATGGCAGATTAACCAATTCCACCCAGGAGGTATTGGAAAAGAGAATTGCCGCATTAGAAGGAGGTGTTGCAGCGCTTGCATTAGCATCAGGAGCAGCAGCGATTACATATGCAATTCAGGCATTAGCACAGAATGGTGACCATATTGTAGCACAGAAAACCATCTATGGTGGAAGCTATAACTTATTAGCACATACACTGCCACAGTATGGAATTCACACAACCTTCGTAGATGCACACAATCTGGAAGAATTAGAAGGAGCAATTCAGGAAAATACAAAGGCGGTATACTTAGAAACAATTGGAAATCCAAATGCCGATATTCCGGATATCGATGAAATTGCAAAGATTGCCCACAAACATGGAATACCACTTGTGATTGATAATACATTTGGAACCCCATATTTAATTCGTCCAATTGAGCATGGAGCAGATATTGTGGTTCATTCAGCTACAAAGTTTATTGGAGGACATGGAACAACCCTTGGGGGAATTATCGTTGATTCAGGCAGGTTTGATTGGAAGGCAAGTGGTAAATATCCCGGAATTGCAGCACCAAATCCAAGCTATCACGGAGTATCTTTTGTTGATGCGGCAGGAGAAGCTGCTTTTGTAACATATATCAGAGCGATTCTTTTAAGGGACACAGGAGCTGCCATTTCGCCATTTAATGCGTTCTTATTATTACAGGGAGTAGAAACCCTTTCGCTCAGACTGGAACGACATGTGGAAAATACCAAAAAGGTGGTGGACTTTTTAGTATCGCATCCGCAGGTTGAGCATGTGAACCATCCATCCTTGCCGGAGCATCCAAATCATAAGTTGTATGAAAAGTATTTTCCAGACGGAGGGGCAACCATCTTTACATTTGAAATAAAAGGTGGTCAAAAGGAAGCTCATAAGTTTATTGACAGTTTGGAAATATTCTCCTTACTTGCCAATGTGGCAGATGTGAAGAGTCTGGTCATTCATCCGGCTACAACTACACATTCACAGCTAAGTGAAGAAGAACTTGCAGATCAGGGAATTAAGCCAAATACCATCAGATTATCCATTGGTACAGAGCATATTGATGATATTTTGGAAGATTTACAGCAGGCATTTGAAGCTGTAGTTTGATAAAAATGAAGATCAACAGGCATTACAATAAGATGTTGTGGAACTATTTCACAGCATCTTTTTTGTATAAAATAGAATTGACAAATTTCATTAAATAGATATAATTAAATTAAACCTATAGGAAAGGTAGGAAATAAAAGAGGTATATTATGACATTAACACAATTAAAGTATGTAATTACTGTTGCAGAAGAAAAATCCATGAACGAAGCTGCAAAAAAATTGTTTATATCACAACCTGCCTTATCTTCTGCAATCAAAGAAATAGAGGAAGAAATAGGAATTACTATTTTTAAGAGAAGTAATAAAGGAGTACTGGTCTCATTACAGGGGGAAGAATTTATCGGATATGCCAAACAGGTAGTAGAACAGTATCGGTTGATTGAAACAAAATATATTGATAAGACAAATGTAAAAAAGAAATTTGGAGTTTCAACGCAACATTATACATTTGCCGTAAAGGCATTTGTGGAAATGGTAAAACAATTTGGTATGGAAGAATATGAGTTTGCCATTAGAGAAACGAAGACATTTGAAGTGATTGAAGATGTTAAGAATTTCAAAAGTGAGATAGGGATATTGTATCTGAATGATTTTAATGAAAAAATTTTAAACAAACTATTTTCTGAATATGGATTAGAATTCCATCCAATATTGAACTGTTATATTTATGTTTATATGTGGAAAGGGCATCCGTTGGCAGATAAGGAAACAGTTTCACTGGAGGAGTTGGAAGAATATCCATGTTTAGCCTTTGAACAGGGAAATAATAATTCGTTTTATTTTGCAGAAGAAGTGTTAAGTACCTATCATTATAAACAATTAATAAAAGCAAATGACAGGGCGACACTTTTGAATTTGATGGTGGGATTGAATGGATATACATTATGCTCCGGTATTATCTGTGAAGAATTAAATGGCTCCGACTATTGTGCAGTGAAACTGACATCCGATGAGACAATGACGATTGGGTATCTGGCACGAAAAGGAGTGACAGTCAGTATGCTTGGTCAGAAGTATATTATGGAACTGAAAAAATATAAGGATAAAGCATTGGGATAAAAGAGGTTTTATATATGCGTGATGAAAAAACAATGTATGAGCTGTTTTTAGACATTGCTAATCATGATGACCGGATTTTGGCAGTTTATATGAATGGCTCAAGAACAAATAGAAATGTACCAAAAGATATTTTTCAGGATTATGATATTGTATTTGTAGTCAAAGAAACAAGAAGCTTTATAGAAGATAAAGAATGGATTAAAAAGTTTGGTACTGTTTTGTATATGCAGTATCCGGATGAACACCCGGATGCTTCCGCTGATAAGGAGAATTTCTACGGATGGCTGATGCAGTTTGATGATGGGAATCGCGTGGATTTACATGTAGAATCCCTCATACATGCAAAGGAAAATATCAAGGCGGACAAACTTTGCAAAATTCTTTTAGATAAAGAGGAAGTGCTGCCGGAGATATCGGAGGCCACAGACGAAGACTATCATATCAGGAAACCTTCACAACAACAGTTTTCAGCCTGTTGCAATGAATTTTGGTGGTGTACCAATAATCTGGCAAAAGGTTTATGGAGAGAAGAAATGCCATATGTGCAGGATATGGCTAATTTTATAGTGCGTAAGGAATTGGAAAAAATGCTTTCCTGGAAAGTAGGAACGATAACTAATTTTTCTGTGAGTGTAGGAAAATCAGCAAAATATCTGTATCGATGGCTGGACAGGGAAGAATATCAAAACTATTTGCACACATACTTTGGAGGAAGCATCGACGAAGCATGGAATGCCATTGATATGATGTGCGAGTTGTTTGAACATACAGCAAATGAGGTTGCAGAGAAGTTGGGATATGATTATGACAGCAGGGAAGCCCATGGGGCCAGAGGCTTTTTAGACCATGTCAGAAATTTACCAAAGGATGCAACAGAAATTTATTGAGAGAAAAATTCACCATAGATAGTTGTCTATTCATACATTATATGCTATAATCCGCTTAGGGTATCGTTTTATAGATATAGTGTATGTAAGATAAAACGAGTCTAAGGAGGTTTTCCTGCACGAGTAAGAAAAAAAGCAGAGGTGGAATGACCTGGTGGAGATTTTTTTTAGAGGTAGGGGCGCTTGTACTTATTGTGACGGTGATGTGTCTGGTCAGTGTTCAGAAACTGCGTACTACTGCGGATGAAGAAAAAAATCGTTATATGCAAGAGTTAAGTACCAGTTTAAT
>CALWLV010000071.1 GCA_944381595.1 uncultured Roseburia sp. | reverse complement strand
AACCTTGTGATTTTCCAACCGGATAGGTGTTTCAAAGGGTATTTCCAACTGCTCAAACATTTCCTGATAGGGATCAATATCAAAATGCATCCAGTCATTGACAAACTCTTTGCCCTGACTGCGGTATATTTGAGGACTTCCCTTGCGGTATAGAAAAAAACTCTGTGCCTCTACCTTTTGATATCTTCCGTTCATCATAATTTCCACCGGATTTCGAAAAAATAGAAAAAGATAATCCCCGGTTCCCTCCATTCTCCTCATATCCAATCCCCCTGGATTTCGAAACTGATATCCGATTGCTTTTACCTGAATCATTTTTTCTCCTTTCAAAGCAGAAAAAATCAAATACATAACAGCTATCATCATGGCTTTTAGTGATTTATTGTTGTATAATTCTAATAGTTAAATGAAATTTTCATTTTACTTTTTTGATTTTTTTTGCTGATGATACTAGTTTCTATTATAGCGAAATTTGTCAAAAAAGCAATTCATCAGGAGGGATTTTATGCGAAAAAATGAGGCGAAGTTATTAAGCATTGCCTTGTGCGCGTCTGTTCTTGCCATAACCGGATGTTCCAATTCCGACAAAAACAATGACGCACAGGAAGAAGTAACTGTAAACAAAGAAGAAAACACAGAGAAAGAAACCGAGGCCCAGATTTATGGGGAAGCCGGAGAAGTGACCGCTTATGACACGAATAAGAGCAACTATACACTGAATATTGATTCTTCTGTGAAGGTTCATGATATCAGTGAACTTTTATATGGTATTTTTATTGAAGATATCAATTTTGCCGCAGATGGCGGCCTGTATGCGGAACTGGTTCAGAACCGTTCTTTTGAATTTACCAGTCTGGCTGCCGGCGACGAAAAGCACGCCTGGAGTGATGTTGGCACAGTCACCAATACGGTCACCAAAAACGATACGACCGGTGGTTTAAATGTCAACAATACCAATTATCTGGTCATGGACAATCAATCTGCTTCTCCGGCAGGAGCTGCAAACTCCGGTTTCCTCGACGGCATTGCTGTGACAGGAAATGCAAATTACAAATTTTCCATTTATGCCAGGGGACTGGATGGCTATACCGGACCGATTCAGGTAAGCATCATGCATGGTACGGAAACATTGGCAAGCGGAACGATTGATGCCATTTCCTCAGAATGGAAAAAATATGAACTCACTCTCACACCATCTGCATCCGCAACGGAAAACGTAACCTTACAGGTAACGATTCACACAGGAAAGGCTGCCATAGACATGGTTTCCTTATTCCCGGAAGATACCTATAAAGGCCGTGAAAATGGTCTGAGAAAAGATCTTGCTGAAAAACTGGAAGCTCTGGAGCCTGCATTCTTAAGATTTCCGGGCGGATGTGTCATCGAAGGCGTTACGTTGGACACTGCTTATGACTGGAAAGATTCCATCGGTGTTGGTCCAGATGGAGAACCATTAAATTTCAATGGTACTTATGGTGATGTGGCCGCAAGAAAACAGGGACAGAATATCTGGACCGATGAACGGGCCACAAATGATCAATACCCATCTTATATGTCTTATGGTTTAGGCTTTTATGAATACTTTCAGCTGGCAGAAGACATCGGTGCAATCGGTGTTCCTGTTATCAACTGTGGTCTTGCATGTATGGGACAATCCGATGGCTCCGGTCCTTCCATTGACAGTGCAGAATTCCAGCAGTACATACAGGATGCCCTGGATTTGGTTGAATTTTGTCGCGGTGATGCGTCTACCAAGTGGGGTGCCGTCCGCATTGCCATGGGACATGAAGAGCCTTTTGCCCTGAAATACATTGGTATCGGTAATGAGCAGTGGGGAGATAAATTCTTCACCCGCTACGAAGCATTTGTAGATGCTTTTGAAATCGCAAAGGCAGAAAATCCGGATATGTATGGTGATATTGAACTCATGTTCTCTTCCGGTGTGGATGACGGTGACAGCGGTGTGGATTATATGTATGCTTATGAAGAAGCTGCTGAATGGCTTGCTGCAAATCCGGACAAAACCATCCATGACTATGCCGGTGCCATTGACCACCATTATTATAATGACCCTAGCTGGTTCCTGGAACATGCAGATTACTATGACGAAAAAAATTACAGCCGTGATACCGCTTCCATGACCGACACAAAATTTGGCGGTGGAATCAATGTATTCCTTGGAGAATACGCTGCCAGATCCAATACATTAAAAGCAGCCCTTGCAGAAGCTGCCTATATGACCGGTCTGGAACGCAATGGAGATATTGTAACAATGGCTGCATATGCGCCGCTCTTTGGTAATCTGACTGCAACACACTGGGCGCCTGATTTAATCTGGTTCAATAATCATCAGTCCACCAGTTCCATTAATTATTATGTACAGAAAATTTTCTCAACCAATGCCGGCACTTCCCTGTTAAGCTCGGAGCTGACCGGAGCGGACATTGAAGATGAGCCTTTTTCCGGCAAAGTGGGTGTAGGTACCTGGTCCACCGCCGCAAAATTTGATAATGTGAAAATTGTAGATAACGAAAGTGGCGACGTACTTGCAAAAGATGACTTTTCCGAAAATACATTTCGTAAAAACTGGCAGAAAATATCCGATGGTCAATGGACTGTCAAAGACGGTGAGCTGATTCAAAGCAGTGCACAGACAAATACAGCCCAATATGATACCACCGGAACGGCTGCTTACTTCGGCGATGCTTCCTGGAGTAATTATACCTTTACAGTAGAAGCAACAAAAACTTCCGGAGACGAAGGTTTCCTGATTCCTTTTGCAGTAAAAAATACAAAAAATAACTATTTCTGGAACATTGGCGGATGGGGAAATACAGTATCCTGCTTACAGGAAGTTTCTGATGGCGGAAAAAGCGGACAGCTTTCCGGAACTGTGAAAGACTGTCATATCCAGACCGGCACTACATACCAGTTAAAGGTCGTAGTAACAGATGACAATATTAAATGCTATATTGACGATGAACTTTATATCGACTATAATTTACCTGAAACAGCCAATGCAGAAAGCTATCAGGTTGTCAGCACGGATGAAACCGGAGATATTATCATTAAAATGGTTAATGTAACCGGTTATCCAAAAACATTTGCCATCGATATCAAGGGAGCTGAAACCATCGGTGAGATTGCTCAAAGAGATGTGGTTGCCGGCGATAGCCTGGAAAATGACAATATTCTGGGGCAGGAAGAAGCTGTCACTATGGTAAGCGACGAAATCAGTGGTATCACAAATCAGTTTAATTATACAGTGCCGCAATATTCTGTCACTGTATTACGTTTAAAGACAAAATAATACAAGAATGAGGTGATGATGATATGAAACGTTTTTCAACTGTACTTTTATGTGCAGGGATGGCCGGTGTGCTGTCCCTGACAGGATGCAGTTCTTCTTCCAATGAGAAAGAAGATGAAACAACAAAATCCACTTCCCAAAACAAAGACAGCGAGGAACCTGAAACGAAAGAAGTGAAAAAGATGGCATCTTCCAATCAGACCATGATGACCGGTGTTTCTGTCCATGATCCATCTATTTTCAAGGACAAAGATGGAACCTACTACGTGTTTGGTTCCCACCTTGCTCAGGCATCCTCTCAGGATCTAATCAACTGGTCTTACCTTGGTACGCAGGGGTATACAAATACCAGTCTCTATGGTCCTCTGGCCACCGGTCTTGCCGAGTCTTTCCAATGGGCCGGCATGAACGACGAGGACTGCAAAGGCGGCTATGCGGTATGGGCGCCTGATATCACTTATAATGAATCCTATGTATGGGAAGATGGTTCAAAAGGTGCTTACATGCTTTATTACTGCACCTCTTCCACCGCTGTTCGGTCCTGTATCGGCTATGCAGTCAGCAAAGATGTGGACGGACCTTATACCTATGTAGATACCCTGATTTACTCAGGCTTTACCAAAAACAGTAATCCGGTTACCACTACCAGCAGTCTTGGTACAAAAACAGTGGATATCCAGTATACCAATACCAATCTCGTAGACGTATACAAAGAAGCTACCGGAAAAGCGGATATTACAGTAAACGATATCAATGAGCGCTACTTTAATGGAAATAATTATAACAATTCACTATTCCCAAATGCCATTGATCCGGCTATTTTATATGATACAGAAGGCAGAATGTGGATGTCTTATGGCTCTTGGTCCGGCGGTATTTATATGTTAGAGCTTGATCCTGCCACAGGACAGGCCATTCACCCAACAGAAAATACGACCTCCGGTAACGAAATCACAGATATCTACTTTGGTAAAAAGATTGCCGGCGGTTATGCACAGTCCGGTGAAGGCCCATATATTATCTATGATCCGGAGACCGAATATTACTATTTATATATGTCCTATGGTTACCTGACTGCCAATTCCGGATATAATATCCGTATGTTCCGTTCCGAAAATCCGGACGGTCCATATGTGGATGCAGCAGGAAAAAATGCTGTCTGGGGTAACAGCGGACACAATGGAATCGGTGTAAAAGTCATGGGCTCTTACAGTCTACCTTGTCTTGCTTATGATTATATGGCGCCCGGTCACAACTCTGCTTTGATTGATGACGATAAAATGTATCTGGTATATCATCAAAGATTCAGCACTGGAAATGAAGCACATGAACTTCGTGTTCACCAAATGCTGATGAATGAGGAAGGCTGGCCTTGTGTACTTCCATTTGCCTATACCGGGGAAACCGTGGCTGAAGATGGCTATAAATCTTCAGATGTGACGGGAACCTACTATGTGGTAAAGCAGGATCCAACCGATAATACCAGTGCAACAAAATACAATGCTATTTCCTTAAACAAAGACGGAAGTATCTCCGGCTATCTGAAAGGAACCTGGGAAATGGAAGACGGAACCCATTTCATCCACATAAAAATAGGAGCTGCTGAATATGATGGCGTGCTCTGCGAGATGAAGGATGAAGCAGGAACAGACTGTCTGACATTCAGCCTGATTGGAACAAATAATTCCTCTTTATGGGGTGTAAAATATTAAAAAAAGAAAGCTGTGAAGTTCACAGCTTTCTTTTTATTTTTTCCAGTATCATTTCTTTGCCCGTTTCTTCCATATAACAGGTTGTCGTACTGTCACGCAGACCACGCCCTTTCACATGGAATATGGCTTGGAACAGTTCCATTTTTCGTACCAGCGGTCCCTGATGAAATTCAAAATGCTCCACGGATTTATATGGTATCATTTTCATTCTTTTTGCCATGCATCCATTCGTAAAAATCATCTGTTTTTCTCCCAGCCACCACCTTGCAGTATGATATTTCAAGAAGGTACAAACCAACCACAAAATTTGAAGCAGGATTTCCACTATGAACAGCCAGCCATAGAATATCTCAGGAATCCCTGGTATGATATAAAGAATCGCCAATGAGGCTGCCAGAATTACCATACCAATCAGATATCGTACAAGAAATGGTATCTTGGCTCTGGATGGTTGTTTGTGCATAGCTCCTTTAAAATCTTGCTCGGAAAGAAGTTCCGGAATCAAGTCCTTCAATTTCTTCCACAAGTCTTCTTGTTTCATTGCAAGTGTAAGAAGGGATAATTCCTTCTCTTCGTCTCCAACTCCCACACATACCATTTTCGCATAAGCTCTTCCAAACATTCTTCCCAATGCCGGAGAAACAATCTCTATGGAATGAATTCTATGTACCGGAATCTGGTAGATTTTTCTGGTGAAAAATCCATAACTGATATGAATTCTGTCTCCCACCCTGTATACGGTGAATTTATAATATTGCAAAAATCCGGCAATTCCGGTAAAAATCACACCTAACACAGGTACGATCAAAGTCAGGATTTCCCAAAAACCTACAGGCATTTCTGTGCTTTCCCCCGGAAGGAAAAGGCTTGCGAACGGAATCAGCAGGATGATAAAAGCAATCAGCCACCATATGGTAACCGAATATAGACAATGGAAAAAAATATCTTTCTTACTGCAGGCTTCCGATTCATGTTCATGCTCCTGCGCCTCCATATTTACATGGGCTGTCTTTCCCTGACTGACATAACTCATAATCGCCGCCTGAAGTGCGGATGCTTTCTCCACCTTTAATACAATTTCCATTTCCGAAGCCATATTGCCGGAAGAATTCACATCCAACTTTACCTTACAGGTACCAAACAATGTTTCCAGAATATTCCGTTGAATATTCACATTTGCAACATTGGCCAATGAAATCGTCTTCTTTTTCTGCTGAATTCTTCCACTGGTAATCACCACTGCATTCTCATCCATCACAATCCATGTTTTTCTCCATACCAGAATTTCATAGATGGTCACCACTGCCAGAATACCAACCAGAATCAATGCAGCAATCAGATTATCCATCACAGCAAGGGTTTCTTCTACCGACAAATCACTTATCATATCCCACAGGAAAAGTCCTATAATCAGTATATACTTCCAGAGTTTTTCAATGATAATGCTAAAATGATTGCGAAATTTTTTATTCAGTTCCATTTTCTTCTCTCTCCCTCACCACAGCTTCATTTACCCGTTTTTTCAAATATTCTGCAATCTCATCTGCTTTTTCTTTAGCAATAAAGCTCAGTGAGACTTCTCCGCCACCGGTTGTAACAATCACTTTCGCAACCTTATAATAACGGTCAAATGGCCCCTGTGATACTTCCAGGTTCTGAATCCGTTCAATTGGTACAATGGTCTCTGTCACCCAGAGATATCCTTCTTTTACATGAATGCATTCGTCATCAATCTTGTATCGATAACGCTCATATCGAAATGCCGGTGATACCAGTGTGTTAAGTATGACCAATCCCATAACCGCCACATATGCTATCTTTATCGGTAAGAAATCCCACCAGCCAAAACCAAATATTAAGCCGCTTAGGATTGCTGCTCCAAGGATGGACATGGTACCTGTACCAAGATACATACATCCTTTTGCTCCTTTTTCCAGTCGCTGAAATTCTTTCATATTCTTCTCCTCCATAAGTCCATTGATTTAATTTGACAGCAAAATACGGTCATTATCAAAATTCTGCTGTTTCTTCTCCGAGTACATCACCATCAAATCGCTGACTGTCATGCCCTTTCTTTTTTCTTCTGTCATATCAAAGATAATCTCTCCGTCATCCAACATAATCGTACGATTTCCCGTTACCAGTGCAGACGCCATATTATGAGTAATCATCAATGTATTAATGTTATTTTCTTTCACAATCCGATTTGTAATCTCCATGACTTTTTCTGAAGTTGCAGGATCCAGTGCCGCCGTATGCTCATCGAGAAGCAATAATTTCGGCGTCACAATGGTGCTCATAAGCAGTGTCACCACCTGTCTTTGTCCTCCTGAGAGTAATCCGATTTTTGTCTTCATTCGATCCTCCAGTCCCATATCAAAGGTCCTTAATTTCTCCCGGAATAATTCTCTCTCTTTCTTTCCTACGGCCTTAGAGAACAATCCCTTGCTGTTTCTACTATAAGAAAGCGCCAGATTTTCCTCAATGGTCAAATTTGGGGCAGTTCCCTTCATCGGATCCTGAAACAACCTTCCTATCTGCCTGGCTCTCTTATGCTCTGACAAAAAGGTAATATCCCTGCCATCCAATCGGATGGATCCTTCATCCAGAATGAAACTTCCACAGATGGCATTAAATAAGGTCGATTTTCCCGCTCCATTGGAGCCAAGGACTGTGACAAACTCTCCTTCTTTCAGAGAAAGATTCAGATTACGCAGTGCAATCTTCTGATTTGGTGTTCCCTTTGCAAATATCTTTGATGCATGATTGACTTCTAACATGACTTTCTCCTCCTTTTTGCCTTACTTTCCACTATTTTTGTTTTAATCACAGGAAGTGCCAATGCCAGTGCCACTATAATGGAAGATACAAGCTTTAGCATATAGGCCGGGAACCATTGGGAATTGATGGCAATGGCAATGATATAGCGGTATATTACGGAGCCTGCCACACAGGAAATAAAACCGATTGTCAAACTTCTTCTTCCAAAAAATACTTCTCCAATAATCACAGATGCCAGACCTACAACTAAGGTACCAACACCGGAATTTACATCTGCAAAACTCTGATATTGGGTAATCAGTCCGCCACATAATGCAATTAACCCATTGCTGATTGCCAGTGCAATCATCTTCATGGTGTCCACATTAATGGAGGAAGCACGAACCATGTCCGGATTATCCCCGGTTGCCCGAATGGCAAGGCCTAACTCTGTCTGAAAAAAGAAATACAAAATCACAATCACAATCAGCACAATAACTGCACCAATCATAAGCTCTACTGTATCTCTGGAAAGTCCCTCAAACTGACTGCGTAACATCGTATAAATGCTCTCGGTTCCAAGCAGTGTCAAATTGGAACTGCCATCCAGCACCCAGAGATTAATGGAATATAATCCACTCATGGTCAGAATTCCCGCCAGCACCGGATGAATATTCATCTTTGTCTGAAGAAATCCCGTTACAATACCGGCCACCGCTCCCGCTGCAATGGCCATGAAAAGTCCCAAAACCGGATGACCCTTTGTGACAAACAGTGCGGATATCACAAGGCCAAATGTAAAACTTCCCTCTGTTGTGAGATCCGGGATATTTAAGACACGGAAACTGATATAGATTCCCATGACCATAATTGCATATAAAAGTCCTAATTCCATTGAACCAATAAATACTGACATTATTTTGCATCCTCCACCAATACTGCATCAAGACCTTCCGGAAGTGTAATTCCAAGGGCCTCTAACGTATTTTGATTCACTACCGTTGCAGATGCAGGTACTACAACAGCCGGAACTTCTGATACTTTCTTCCCATTTAATATTTCCACTGCCATATCTGCCGACATTGCCCCGATTTCTTTATCGCTGACTGCCACAGTTGCAAACACACCGGAATCAACCATAGTTGCTGAACTTCCATATACCGGAATCTTGTTTTCTCTGGCTATCTCTGTTACAAGGGACATGGCAGACTGAATCACACTGTCATTTGGGATAAATATGGCATCCACTTTTCCCACCAATGATTCCATAGCCTGTTGTACTTCCGATGAATTGGTCACTGTTGCTTCTTTGTATTTCAAATTGTGACTATCGCAGTATTCTCTGGCATCTTCCATGGTATGAACCGAATTGACTTCACTGGTACAATATAAGAAACCATAAGTTTCATTATCCGGTGTCAATTCATCGCTTAATGCAAAGATATCCTCCACCGGAATCGCGTTGGAAGTACCGGTTGCATTCTTATCCGGGTTTTCCATATCCGTAATCACTCCGGCATCCACCGGTGCGGATACTGCCACGAATACCACTGGTGTATCACACTCCATATTCACCATTGCCTGAGTTGCCGGCGTTGCAATAGTACAAATCAGATCATAATCTCCATTTGCCATAGACTGAGCGATGGTCTGCAGGTTTGTAGCATCTCCTTGGGCACATTTGTAGTCAATCTCAGCTTTGTCCGTACCATAACCTTTTTCATCCAACTGAGCAATAAATCCTTCTCTCATGTCATTAAAAGCACCATTTTCAATCATCTGAATGATACCGATTTTTAATTGATTGTCTTTTTCTTCTTTGGAGCATCCGGTAAAAACAGAAACTCCCATAACTGCTGTCATTGTCAATGCTGCTAATTTCTTTCCAAATTTCTTCATATGTCTCATTTCCTTTCGTTCAATTTCTTCAATGTCTCAAATGCTTTTTCCAACATTTCTTCTGTAATCGGATATGGATTGTGGTCAATATCCTTCATGCAAATAGTCTGTTTTATCACTGCCGGCAAATCTTCTTCTGTGATTTCCACCTGCTCAATGGCAGTCGGTAACCCAATCCTATGATTAAATTCATACACTCTTCGGAAATTTTCTTCATCCCGGTCACAGAGTAATAATAACAATACCCCAAATCCCACTAATTCTCCATGCAGATGTCCTTCTTCCATATGAGGAAAAGACGTCAATGCATAATAAATGGCATGTGCAAGACCTGTATTATAGTCAATGATATGGTCTTTCGTCAGTAGAATGGATGCAATTCCTGTCGTTACCACAATCGCCAGAACTGCCTGCTCAAATTCATAACTTGCAATCCCCTGCTCCTGATCTTTCAATGCTTTTTCTCCATATTTTAACAGCGGTTCATAACACATTCGGCTTACATTTACTCCCATTGCCACATAATGAGGTAAATCTTCTCCTCTGGAAGATACCATACTCTCAAAATATTTCGCGTAAGTATCTCCTATGCCTGCCCACATATATCTCGCCGGTGACTTTGCAATTACCCCGGTATGGATAAAAGTATGTACGGGAGGTTTCTGAAAAAAGAAAGGTTCCAAAAAGCTTCCATCTTCCCGATACATAATGGATACACAGGTACATGCAGCACAATTGGACGCAATGGTAGGTATGGTAAATACCGGTTTTTTCATCTTTATGGAAAGGCATTTTACTGTATCCAAAGCTTTTCCTCCTCCAATGGCAAAAAACATATCTGCTTCTTCGACCAGAGGATGTTCCTGCAGTTTTTCCACATTTTCATAAGTGGATTCTCCACCATACCAGACAAAATCAAGAATTTCCAGTTCTGTACCTTCCACAGTCTGCCATAATAAATCTTTGACAGCTGCCATCCCATGATGTCCTCCAATGGCCAGAATCTTCTTTCCATATGGCAAACAGATTTCCGGCAGCTTTGCAAATACATCTTTTCCAATTGAATAGTTTGGTAAATAAATACTGTAATCTTCCATGACTATGTCTTCCTTTCTCTTACATTTATAAAAAAATAAGTCCCTGGTTATTTATATAACCAGGGACGATCTTATCGTGGTGCCACCCTTATTTCCATATGACATGATTTGCCATATGGCTCATTCAGATACAAAGTTTCCTCTTATATCCTGCCTCTATAACGTGAGGACACGGCGCAGACTACTCGTAATCTTTCATCCTTGCATCTCCCAAACCCATTCCCTGTACATCTCCATATCAGTTTCCACCATGCCTGACTCTCTGTGATTTCAATCTTACAGGTACTCTTTTGTTCTCCGATTTTTATTTTTAAATTTGCATTAGTATAACATCATTCTAATCTCAAGTCAAGATTTTTTGTTCTAATAAATCTGCAAGCGTAATATTTTCCAGATACTCATCAATTACTTTATCCAGTCCTCTCCATAAAGGAAGGGTAATACACTCACCTGCACGCTCGCAAATCGGCTCTCCATTCTCAATACAAGTGACCGGCGCCATACTTCCCTCTGTCAGTTTCAATATGGAACCAATGGTGTACTCTTCTGTTCCTCTGGTCAACTTGTATCCGCCGCTTTTCCCGCGCAAACTCTGAACATAACCTGCACGGTTTAAAATTCCCACAATCGTTTCCAAATATTTCATGGAAATCTTCTGCCTGTCGGCAATTTCCTTCAATGAAATAAATCCCTGATCCCTGTGTTGTGCCAAATCAAGCATTACACGAAGCGCATACCTTCCTTTTGTCGATACTTTCATTTCCTCCTCCAGTCTTATCTGTGAAAAATTCGGAAAAGATTATTTCATAACTTCCTGATACGTTGCCTGTTTTTCCAACGCCTGAGTTAAATCTGTCATCCGGCTCACATCACCAATTAATATTACACCGCATAAACGGTTGTTTAAGAAATAAAGCTTTTGATACTGTTTCTTTCCCATGTCTTTATATTCCACCGTCTTATAGATCAGATTCGGATTGCTTCCGTTATCCCCGGCTGCGAACAAAGCGGTTCTCATACCATGGAAACTTAAGGACGGCTGTACCTGCTGATATTCTGCTTCTTCTCCGGCTGCATTCATTCCGGCAATCTTGCCCTGTTCCGAAGCTTCAGACCAAAGTGCATAATTCACCCCATCATACTGAGCACAGTCACCACATGCATAAATATCTGCAATATTTGTCTCCATCTTTCCGTTGACAATAATCGCCCTCTCCACTGCTATTCCAGCTTCTTTCGCTACTGCCGTGTTGGCTCTCACACCGGCAGAAACAATCACAAGTTCAGCCGGAATCATTTCTCCGCTTTCCAGTTTTACCCCTGTTACTTTCTCTTCTCCTTCCACAGAAGCAATCTTTACTCCGGTATGAATCGCTATATTCTGCTGCTCACAGATATATTTTAACAATTCGCTTGCTTCTGCATCCAGCTGTCTTCCCATCAGTTTGTCTGCTACTTCCAATACGGTAACTTCACATCCTGATTTCTTCATCTCCCATGCAGCTTCGAGGCCTAATACACCCCCTCCAATCACTGCCACATGTCTGACTTCAGAAAGCATCTCCTCTATCTTCTTGGTATCTGCAAGTCTTCGGATTGCTACAACTCCATCCTTTTCAACTCCGGGAATCTTTGGAATGAAACACTCGGAACCCATTGCATAAATTAATTTCGTATAGGCAAACTTCATGCCATCTTTTAATTCCACTTCTTTTCTGTCCGGATGAATCGCAGTCACTTCCTTATCAAGAACCAGTTGAATTTTATTGTCTTCATACCACTTCTCGTCTTCAATGGCAATCTGGTCTTCTGTCAAATCCGCCATGATAGATTTTGTCAGCATTGGACGGTTATAAGAACGATATGGTTCATTGGAAACCATCAAAACAGATGCTGTTTTATCACGTTCCCTGATTGCCCTGGCAGCCTGAAATCCTGCAACACCATTTCCAAGAATCACATAGAAGCTATCTGTATTCTTATTGTATCCACTGTCTTCCTCTTCTACCGGTACAAAATTCTCTTTTCCAACACCACATACCGGACAAATTTCCAGAGAAGAATCAAAAATTTCTCCACAAACCAGACATTTTACCAGTTTTCTTGCTCCCTGTTTTGTTTTCTTTGGATTTTCCTTGTCCAGAAGCAAGCATCCAAAATTATATCCATATTCATATGCGTCAATCAACTGGCTTTCATCCGGTTTAAAACGAACACGGAATCCATCATCTACCACCTTCATGCGAAGCTGCTTCAGACGCTCTATGATGTGAGGAACGCCTTCTCCACTCCAGCCATAACTTCCAAAAGCGCTTGCAAGTTTTTTTCCATGGACGCCGGCATACATCGATGTGGTTAAATCCCAGATTGGCTTCAATGCTTCTCCGAGAATGGTCGGAGTACCAAACAGCACTCCATCTGCAAACCCGATTTCTTCCAGAACCTTCGCCGGGTCTGCTTCTACCATATCATAACTGCGCACATCAATCTCACCACTGTCGGCAATGCCCTCTGCAATTTTTTCTGCCAGCTGCCTGGTATATCCATAAGCACTCACATATGGAATAACCACCGTTTTCTTCTGATTTGGATTCTCAACCTTCGTCCATGTTTCATAAGTATCCAGAATAAGATCTATCTTATCATCTATCACTGGTCCATGCCCGGTGCAAATCATGGTAAGATCCAATTCTCTTACTCTATTCAGTGCCTTCAGCATAAATGGCTGGAATGGTCCTAAAATATTATCATAGTAATATTTTGTGGCGCGCATATAGCCATCCCAATCCGTAACCTTGCTAAGCAGCATATCATGAAAACCATAATGGGAACCAAAGGAATCACAGGTTACAAGAATCTGTTCTTCCTCAATATAAGTATACATGGTATCCGGCCAATGGAGATTCGGTACCACCATAAAACGCAGAGTCTTGTCGCCTATTTTCATCCTCTCATTATCTTTCACCGGAATTCCTGTAAATTCACCATTTACAATTTCCTTCAAAAATCCAATGGCACATCCCGTGGCAATAATTTTCATGCCTGGATTCAATTCCAGAAGTTTCTCCACACTTCCTGCGTGATCCGGTTCCGTATGATTCACTACAAGATAATCAATTTTATGAATATCTGTCAATTCTTTCAGCTTTTTCAAATATTCATCGACAAATTTTGCTTTTGATGTTTCAAATAAGATGGTCTTATCTCCTGCCTTCAACAAATAGGAGTTATAGGTTGTGCCAAATTCTGTGTACATGATAATATCAAACACCCGAAGGTTCTCGTCTACAATTCCGGTCCAATAAAAGTTTTCTCGCAATTTCAATGTTTCCATCTAATTTATTCACTCCTTGTTTTGTTTTTTTAATGCATATTTTTCAAATGCTTCCAAATCTACAGGTCTGGAATACAAATATCCCTGTGCCTTATTACAATGAATGGATTTTAGGAATTTAACCTGATCAGCTGTCTCCACTCCTTCTGCACAAACCTGCATTCCCAAAGCTCTCGCCATATGAACAATCTCTCTGATGACTGCCTGTTCTCTTTCATTGGCACAATCTCTGGAGCGGAAAAACGCTTTATCCAGTTTCAATACATCTACATATAAATGCTGAATGATATTCAGAGACGAATAACCACTGCCAAAATCGTCCAATGAACAGAAATATCCGGCCTCATGTATCTTTTCCACTGCCCTTACCACTACTTCAGGATTCTCATTAAACATGGTTTCGGTCAGTTCCAATTCAATTAGTTCCGGCGATATATCATACTTTTTCTGTAATTCTATATAAGGCTGCAAAAATTCTTCAAACTCCAATTCGTACCTGGACAGATTCACCGAAACACGTACCGGCTCAATTCCTGAATCAATCCATTTACGCAGATACTGACATACAGTCTCGAATACATATAAATCCAGCTTATGAATAAATCCATTCTTTTCGAAAAATGGAATAAATGAATCCGGTGGTATCATATCCCAGTCCGGTTCCTGCCACCGAACCAAAGCCTCTGCTCCTACCACTTTCTCTGTATCTAAATCCACCTTTGGCTGAAGAAATACCCGAAAATGTCCATTCTTTAAAGCACCATCCATACGATTTTCCATCTCTTTTTCGGAACGCAGTCTGTTCTGTTCCACTTTCGAATAAAATCCATAGGTCAGAAGATGATTCACGGTACTCTTTTTACCTATCTTTCTTGCCATGACTGCTCTATCCCGAATCAGTACAAATGGAAACTCTGTTTCCTCTATCTTATATGCACCTATGGAATATGAGATAAGATATTTTCTCTCCCTGTATATCTTCTGTTTCTCAATCTGACTTCTGATATCCTGTACCAGTTTATCCATCCATTCGATTAATTTCTCTGTTTCCATAGAATGAATCAGCAGGTCAAAATTATCAGAACCGGAACGGCACAACAATTCATCCCTCTTTATATGTTTTCTAAGCATATCATAAGTGAATTTGAGAACTTTGTCTCCTTCTTCTTTTCCAAAAATATCATTAATTAATTTAAACTTATCGATATTGACCGATAAGAATGTATACTCTCCGGGTTTTGCAAAACGCAAAACACCCATTCCTTCTTTTTCAAACCTTGCATAGCTATATCCATCTGTTATTTTATCCACATAAGCAACTTCATATCCTTTCCTGTATGCAATAAATAAAACGATGGAAAGAACTGCAAAAAAAATCACAATTATAATATTAAAGGCAAAAGACCAGAAAGAAAGAGAATTAAATCTAAGTTCTGCAATATTTTCTATGGTGACAACACATAAGTTTAAATCCGAATACTCCAATGGCATCAAATATACGATTCTTTTTATTTTCTCACCCTCAAACCGGAAAGAAAGCTTCTTCGTACGGTTCTCTTCCGCCCATGTTTCCATCTCTTCTGCCGTAACCGGATCATCATAAAAAACGGCATTTTTCTCTAAAAACCGGAACATATTTCCATCAGAAACATATTTCTCTTCCTCCAATATATCCTGATAATAAGAACTTGTAGATTCCACTACAAAATCTCCATTATTCCTGACAATATGAAAGAAAACATCTCCAAAATAATAGGATTCTGACGAAAGCTCTTCTGTCCAGCTCTCTGCCGCACAAGCTGACAAAACACCGACAATCTCATTGTTACTGTAAATGGGAACCGCAAATAAAAGACCTGAATGAGGAGTATCTTCTGATTTGTGTAAATCATCTGGTTCCGTAATTATCTTTCTTCCCTGGAATACAGACATCACATCCTCATTCTCAGAAAAATCTTTCCTTGTTCCATCTAAGCCTGTTCCCATTCCGGTTTTATCGATAATAAACACATGAACAAACTGTAAAAGTTCCGTGCGTTCCTTCAATAAATCCATGTCAATATTGTCCAGATCCATGGAACGAATATAGCCAATGGCAATAGACTCTAATATATTCAAATTACTCTCCAGACGATAATTTACACAATTCATTAAACTGGTACTTAACTCCTGCATATAACGATTTTCTTCTACATCCGCAGTAGTACGCAGTTTCTGACCACTCAC
>CALWLV010000070.1 GCA_944381595.1 uncultured Roseburia sp. | reverse complement strand
CAGCGAAAACCAAGTGATAGTTTCAGAGAATCTGCAAATAAAAGATATGGTAAAAAATCATCATCTGGCAAAAGCCATATCTGATGTATCATGGTACGAGCTGACAAGACAATTAGAGTATAAGGCGGTGTGGAATGGAAGAAAGTACATCAAAATAGACACGTTCTATGCAAGCAGTCAGTTATGTTCAGCCTGTGGTTATCAGAATACGGACACAAAAGATTTATCTATAAGGAAGTGGGTATGTCCGAAATGTGGGGCAATACATGACAGAGATATAAATGCTGCGAAAAATATATTAGCAGAGGGATTAAGGCAGACAGTATAAAGGAAAAATATAGGGCAGGGACTGTCCGAATTAACGCCTGTGGAGACAGTAGGTTGCGAGGTCGATGAAGCAGGAAGCCCATTGGCTTTAGACAATGGGTAGTTCACCTGTCAAAGTGGGGAGAAAAAAATTTGAACGAATAGCCGGGGCCTTTCAATTATTTTTCAACCTTTCGTGATATAATGAGCGTAAGGGGCAGTTCATGCCGGAATGATATCAAATGGAGGTTTGGATATGAGAATTTTGATTGTGGAAGATGAAAAAAGAATGGCCCAGGCCCTTTGTGAAATTCTGCGTCTGGAAAAATATGATGTAGATCATTATGCAGACGGACTGGAGGGTTTGTATGCCGTAGAAACCGGCGCCTATGATATAATTATTTTGGATGTCATGTTGCCCCATAAAAATGGTTTTGATATTGCCAGGGAAGCACGAAAAAAAGGAATTAAGACACCAATCCTCATGTTGACAGCAAAAAGTGAATTAGATGATAAAGTTACGAGGTTGGACTGTGGGGCTGATGATTATCTTACAAAACCGTTTATGACAAAAGAATTGCTTGCCCGGTTTCGGGCACTGACCAGACGTAATATCAATACACCCGACGGTACGCTTGCATTTGGTGATATTACGTTAAACAAAGATACATCCATGCTTCTTTGCGGCGAAAACAGTGTACGTTTGAGTGAAAAGGAGCTTCGCATTTTGGAATACCTCATTGCAAATCAGGGGCGTATACTGACCCGCGAACAGTTTGCTGTTAAGATTTGGGGTTACGAAAGCGATGCAGAATATAATAATGTAGAAGTGTATATGTCTTTTGCACGGAAAAAGCTGAATTTTGTAAAATCTAAAGTTGAAATCAAAGCAGTGCGTGGCATTGGATATGAATTGAGGTACGATTATGTTTAAACAATCCAGGCGAAAAATTGTGGCCGCAATACTTTTGGTTTTGGTACTGTTGCTTTGTGGGACATTCTGTGTCATTTATCTTGCCAGCTATGTTGAAATGACCAGTGAAAACAAGAGTCTTCTGGAACAGTATGTGAATAATTATTCGCTCATGGGAGAGACAGATATGAGGGCGCCTGATACGGATAGAATAAGCGGCAGCCCGAATCCTCCCCCTAAGAATCCGCCGATGCTTGAACTTTTCACCTTTTATTCGGTGGCAATTTCGAAAAGCGGTCAGGTATTAAAGGTGGATACTGCCGATATATCCACACTGGATGAAGATTCACTGACGGAATTGGCAGGAGAAATCATTGAAGATGGAAAAAATAGAGGTGTTAAGAATAATTTAATTTATCGGGCGTCAGATAAAGGTGAATATACTTTGGTTGCGTTTTTAGACAATACGGTGATGTTGGAAAATGCAGAGACACTGATTGATTACACCTTGATATTTGGCGGCATAGCGCTGGTATTGTTGTTTTTCCTGGCACGTTTCCTTGCGAATAGAATCATTGCCCCTTTGGAAGAAAGCTACAAGAAGCAAAAGCAGTTTATTTCTGATGCAGGGCATGAACTGAAAACACCGATATCGGTGGTGAATGCAAATATGGAGCTGCTTTCCCGTGAAATCGGTGAAAATCAATGGCTTGCCAATATACAGTATGAAAATGAACGTATGTCTGCACTCATTTCACAGCTCCTGGATTTGGCAAAATGGCAAAGAGGTAAATATTGTATTAAAAAAAGAAAAAAATAGTGCGGTATTATCTGTTTCTAATGATGGGGAAGAAATTTCTCCGGAACAAAAGAAATATTTGTTTGAACGTTTTTACCGGACAGATACGGCAAGAACCGGAGAGGACAAGCATTACGGACTGGGTCTTGCCATAGCTCATGCAATTACACTAACCCATAAGGGGACTATTGAGGTTCAATGCCATGATAAAAAAGTCGAGTTCGTTGTAAAAATCCCAATACAAAAATAAAGTGATAAGATGAAATATCTTCAATCATATATCAATCTTCCTCCTGTACAATGGTATCATCAGAAGTACAGGAGGAAATTTTTTATGGCTTTTCAGACCGTTTTCAAAAGATATGAGTTGAAATATTTACTGACAAAAGAACAAAAAGAAAAGATTCTCAGGGCAATGGAACCATATATGGCGATGGACCAATATGGACGTACAACCATACGCAATATCTATTTTGATACCGATAATTACCGTTTGGTTCGCCATTCCATCGAAAAACCTGCTTACAAGGAAAAATTGCGTATTCGCAGCTACAGCAAAGCGGAGCCGGAGAGCACCGTGTTTGTGGAACTGAAGAAAAAATATAAGAAAGTCGTATATAAACGCCGGATTTCCATGCCGGAAGAAGAGGCTATGGAATGGGTGCTTGGAGAGTAGCACTGTCAGAAAGACACGCAAATATCTGAGGAGGTCGATTACTTTCTTCAATATTACGAATTTTTACATCCGGTAATATTCCTTTCTTATGAAAGAGAAGCATTTTTTTCCAGGGATCAATCCGATTTTCGCGTTACATTTGATGATACAATTCTATGTCGCCAGGAAGATCTTTCACTGGAATCTGAGGTTTACGGTACACCCCTTCTTCCGGAAGGAATGGCTTATCAGACCATGATTTTTCCAAAGCTTATGAAGGGGGTAGTGAACCATGTTTGATGGATTATTTAAAGGATTATTTGATACTGATATTACGACTGTCATCAGTGTGACAGATTTTATGCTGTGCTTAGGGTTTTCCCTTGTACTCGGTCTTGGGATGGCTTTCGCTTATATGTACCGTACCCGTTATACAAAAAGCTTTGTGGTTACACTGGCACTTCTGCCTGCTGTAGTTTGTGTGGTGATTATGCTGGTCAACGGCAATGTAGGAACCGGTGTGGCGGTTGCAGGTGCATTTAGCCTGGTTCGTTTTCGTTCTGTTCCCGGAACTCATGTGTGCGGTATTTCTTCTCTACAATCACTTGGATTTTGGCTCCAAAAAGAATGCTGAGATTTATAAGATTTTTACCATCACCATTCCGGAGGATTTGGATTATATGGGAGTATTTGATGACATTTTTGAGGAATATACCAATTCCCATGAGCTTGTGTATGTGAAAACAACCAATATGGGAAGTATGTTTCGGCTCACTTATCATGTATCTCTCCGCGATATAGCGAAAGAAAAGGAGATGATTGACAAACTGCGGTGCAGAAACGGAAATCTTGAAATATCGGTTTCCAGACAGCAAACTACGGTATCAGAGCTTTGATGGAAGGAGGATTTATTATGAGGAAAGGAATATCAATCGCATCCGTTTTGTCAGTACTTCTGCTGTCATGTTCCGGGTGTGGAAATACCGGTATTACAGAATCAGGCAGCAGCAATTCTGGGAGTCTGGAAACGTCTCCCGATACTTCCGGGCAGGTAGTGACAGAGTCCGTACAGACAGATACGGATATGTTTACCGACCGGGATTACGAGACGGATTATGATGAAACAGGCAGTGTTTTGATTCAGTTAAACGGAAGTTCCGCTACTGCAAGTTCTGGCAGTGTTCAGATTTCCGGTACGACCATTACAATCACTGAGGAGGCCACATATGTGATTTCCGGCACACTGGATAATGGAATGATTATTGTAAATGCTCCTGATACAGCAAAACTTCAGTTAGTATTGAATGGGGCTGAAATTAACAGCGCAACCTCTGCTGCACTATATATTCTGGAAGCGGATAAGGTATTTGTTACTTTGGCCGATGGTACGGAAAACAATCTTTCCAATGGTGGAACATTTACGGCAATCGACACAAACAATATAGATTCCGTTATCTTTTCAAAGCAGGACCTGACACTTAACGGTTCCGGCAGCCTCATGGTCACTTCCCCGGCGGGACATGGGATTGTGTCAAAGGATGACCTTGTCATTACCGGCGGTACTTATACAATCGCCTGTGCATTCCATGGTTTGGATGCCAATGACAGTGTACGAATCACGGGAGAGACATCCATTGAGATGGATGCAGGAAAAGACGGCATTCATGTGGAAAATGAGGAAGACACATCCCTTGGCTTTGTCTATATTTCAAATGGTACTTTGGAAATCGAGGCGGAAGGCGATGGAATCAGTGCAGGAGCTTATCTGCAGATTGAGAATGGCACATTCCAGATTCTGGCAGGCGGTGGTAGTGAAAATGGTTCCAAGGCCTCTTCGGATTCCTGGGGAGGATTCCAGGGACCTGGGCGTCCGGGACAGTACTCATACACAGAAACCACCACTGACGACAGCAGCACCAGTATGAAAGGAATGAAATCCACAGGTAATTTGCTGATTACAAATGGTAGTTTTACTGTGGATGCAGCCGATGATGCAGTGCATTCCAATGCCTCGCTTACGGTAAATGGCGGTGTTTTTGAAATTGCCACCGGTGATGATGCCTTTCATGCGGAGGAAAATCTGACTGTTACGGAGGGACAGATTCATATCACAGAAAGTTATGAAGGGCTGGAAGCCTTGAATATTGATATACAGGGCGGTGACATTACACTGGTTTCCAGTGATGATGGACTGAACGCTGCGGGAGGAACCATGCATATCAATGCCTGTGGAGATGGTATCGATGCAAATGGAACCCTTACAATCTCTGGAGGGTATGTGGTTGTTTCCGGACCTACACAGGGAGACACTGCAACATTGGATTACGATGTCAGTGGTGTTATCACAGGAGGAACCTTTATCGGCACAGGCGCTTCAGGTATGGCACAGACCTTCAGTGATTCTGAACAGGGTGTGATAGCGGTCCGTGCAGGAAACCAGTCCGCAGGAACAACGATTACGATTACAGATCAGGATGGCAATACGCTTGTGGAATACACACCGGAATTATCCTTTGATGTAATCATTTTCAGTAGTCCGGAGCTGGTATCCGGTGATACTTATACGGTTACGACAGGCTCTGTTTCCTTTGAAACAGAAGCGAAATAATAGAGAAAAAGGAGCGGTGCTCCTTTTTTTATTGACTTTTGTACGAATTCGTACTATAATGC
>CALWLV010000069.1 GCA_944381595.1 uncultured Roseburia sp. | reverse complement strand
CCGGATCCGGTTTTCCATACTGCAAAGGCTGGAGATACATTGGAATATGAAGGAGTCACATATCAGGTGAACGGTTGGAAAGTTTTAGACTTAAAGGAATTGAAAAAAACGGAATCAG
This sequence comes from uncultured Roseburia sp., assembly GCA_944381595.1. Classification (GTDB taxonomy): domain Bacteria; phylum Bacillota; class Clostridia; order Lachnospirales; family Lachnospiraceae; genus CAG-303. The sequence goes on along the minus strand of CALWLV010000069.1, from coordinate 7,128 downwards.
GGCTGTTTTTTGGAAATCAGGAAAGAATTGAGGGTCTGGAAAACCTGGAGGGATATTCATGGTGTTATGTCTGTGTAGACCTCACAGTAAAAAACAATACGGAAAAGGATGTTTCTATATCAGAAGACCTCCGTTATTTTGATTGCCGGGAATATTGCAATGGTGGATTTTTTACAGATGAAAACGGAGAAAATGTTGTGCTTGCAGCAGGTGAGTCGGCAGATGTGAAATTTTTTACCAATATAAATAATGAAAAGGATTTTCAGCACACATATGATGGAAAGAAAGCAAAACTGGTTCTTTCTCAGTATCCTGAACAGTATGAATTGAAACTGGAATAAAGAAGGGGAGAAATATGCACAGAAGAATTATTTTTAATGATTTAAAGAATGGACTATGGCGAAGAATATTTTTGTTTCTGCCGATTCCGCTATTTGTTTTTTTTGTAGCATTTTCACATATGAAACAGACAGCAGATTACGGAAGTCAGGGAAGTTTTCTGTCCGCTGTGCTTGCCGTCATGGAAGGAATAAAGGTGATAGAGGATCCTTCAGAGTTTGCTTTTATTTCACCGTTTTTTATTTTGTTGTATTCCTGGCTTATTTTGATTACCGCTTATTATGCCTATGATGATATGAAGGAGTATGGGATACAAACATTTACACGCTGTGGTCAGAAATATTCCTGGTGGATTTCTAAATGTATATGGAATTTCTGCACTGTAATGCTTTATTACGGACTGATTTACCTGACATGTTTTCTGGTAGCTGTGATTTGGGGTAATCCGTCTTTCACAGTGGATGAAACAGTATGGAATTTTCTGTTTATGGCAGAGAAAGAAATGGCGTCCGGCAGAACTTTCTTTCTGTATGTGTTTGTGCTTCCGGTTTTCACTGCACTGGCACTTTCCATGGCGCAGATGTTTCTCTCGATTACGTTTTCTCCAATTGCAGGGGCTGCGGCAAATATACTGGTGCTGCTGGTTTCCATAAGCTGCCTGAGTCAATGGCTTCCAGGAAATTATCTGATGTTTCTAAGAATGTTTCTAAGAATTGATGAGGGGGTAAAGTTTCTTCCTGCATTTTTTGTAGATATTGGATTGCTTATCGGATCGGTGTGGGGCGGAGTTGTCATTTTGAAAAAAAAGGATATTTTTTGACAGAAAACAGGAGATGAGATATGAAACTTATATTTGAAGACTATACAAAAATTATAAAAAAGAACACGATACTGGATCATATATCCATTACATTTACCTCAGGTGTCGTTTATGGATTGAAAGGAAAAAACGGAAGTGGAAAAACCATGTTGATGCGTGCTGCCTGCGGGTTGATTTATCCCACAAGCGGAAAGGTGAGTATCGATGGAAAGGTGATTGGGAAGGATATTTCTTTTCCGGAAAGTCTGGGGGTTTTGATTGAAAACCCGGCATTTCTGCCATCTGACACAGGGTTTCAGAATTTGAAAAATTTAGCGGATTTAAGAGGTGTTATTGGAGATGAGGAAATTCGGCAGGCAATAGAAGAAGTGGGACTTGATCCTTACGATAAGAGGAAATACAGGAAATATTCCCTTGGCATGAAACAGCGTCTTGGAATTGCAGCAGCCATTATGGAGCATCCGGATATCATTGTACTTGATGAGCCTACAAATGCGTTAGATGAGAGTGGAATAGAACTTTTACAGCCGATTTTGAAACGTGAGCGTGACAGAGGAGCGCTAATTCTTCTTTCCTGTCATGACACAGAGGATTTAAACCGACTTGCAGATCAGATTGTCATAGTAAAAGATGGAAAGGCGTACATGGAACAGCCGAAAGAGTAAACTGAGCCTTTAGAATTGTCTTGACATAATTTGACAAAAAAATTATAATTATTTTATCATAAATCTGAGAAAGGAGATAAAATATGGATTTTTTTAATAAACTGGGTGACAGTATCCAAAGTGTAGGGAAAGAAGTAACCAAGAAAACAAAAGATTTAAGTGGAACAGTAAGTTTGAATGCACAGATTAAAGAAAGCGAAAATCAGCTGAGTCAGGTATATCGTATTATTGGCGAAAAGTACTATAATTTATGCAAAGAAGAGGCTGTGAGCCGATATCCGGAAGAAACAGATGAAATCGTAAAGATTCAGAATAAACTGGCAGAGGACAGAGAAAAGTTAAGAAATTTAAAAGGTTTAAAACTTTGCTCCAACTGCGGTGCTGAGATTGAAAAGGGTGTCTTACACTGTCCGATGTGTGGAACGGAGCAGCAAAGAACGCAGACCGTTGAGCAGGAAGTACAGTCTCAACAGAGCTTTTGCCCGGTATGTGGAGAACCAGTTTTGGCAGGAGCTAAATTCTGTGGAAAATGTGGTGCAAAACTGGAATAAGAGACGGAAAACCCGGAAGTAAACATGGAGAGGAGAGATGAGTGATGTTTTGTCCAAATTGCGGTGAGAAATTAGAGGATAACGTTGTATTCTGTACAAAATGTGGTACCAGAATCAAGCAGGAGGAACCGGTCGCTCAGGAAATGCAGCCTGTGGAAGAACCATATGAAAAACCATACGAAGAACCAAGTGGAGAACCAAGTTCAGAGGAAGTGTTAAATCAGGTCAATGATGAAACATTTTATCAGAACCCGGAAGAAAAACAGACTTTTTTCAAAAAACATGGAAAGGCAGTTATAGGGATCGTAGCAACAGTAGTTGTAGTACTACTTCTTGCAAAGATAATAACCGGAATTTTTTCCCAATCAAAAGATTCCCTTTTAAAAGTTTATGATTCCGAAAAAGACGAATCCTCTTTATATTTAAATGGAAAGCACGTGGATACGCTGGAAGGTACCGTCACGATATATAGAAATATGGAAGAAGGAACATTCTACCTTTTATCCAGTGACGGGGATGCATACTATTTAAATGGCAGAAAACTGAAAGAGGTCATGAATGACTGTGAAGAGATTTTAGTTGCCAACCAGGATAAGAACGCACTGCTTCTGAATGAAGATGGAGAATTATATCGGTATAATGGCTCAAAACTGGAAGAAATTTGTGATGAAAATGTGGTTTATGCAGCTATTTCCGGCGATGGTAAATATTATTCATATACAACGATGAATGATGAAGACAGTTATGAATCATACATTGGAAATAAAGCAGGAAAAGAGACCAAGGTAGAGGAATGTCTTGTGGTCGCCTGCTCGGAAAATGGAAAATACTTCTATGGAAGAGATGAGGATCAGAATCTGATTGTTGTGAACCGAAAGGGTGAGAAAGACACCATTGCAAAGGATGTTGATACTCTTGTAGGACTCAATGAAGATGGAACAGAACTGATGTATGTAAAAGATGGCGGTACCTATGTGGTTAAAAATGGTGACAAGAAAGAGAAAGTGTCAGATGATACTGTCCTTCGAATCTATGCAGAAGGAAACGGACAGCAATCCAGCGGCGGTTTCTATCCGGTTAAGTCCTTCAAAAAAGCCATTGTGTTCATGCAGGACAGTGAGGATGAGACATATTCTGTATGTAAACTTTCCGGTTCTTATGAGGCAGAAGAAATTGTCGAAGACATTTCTTATCTATGTGGTTTAAAAGATAATCTTTCCGGTTTCTATTATATGGATGGTTCAGATTTGTATTATACCAGTGCAAAGGAAGACGCAGAGGGTAAAAAACTGGCAGAAGATGTCACCGGATGTTTCGCTTCCTATGATGGAAAAGATGTATATTATATGACCGAGGATGAAGAACTTTGCTATATTAAGGGTAGTGGAAAAGCAAAAGTGTTGGATGAGAACGCAGAGTACAGTACTTATACCGGATATAATATAGACGGAGTGCTTTACATTGAAGACCAGGATGGTGACTGGTACTATGTAAAAGGCAAAAACGCTCAGAAGTTGAAAGTAGAAGCCATTAGGGTTGACAGTCAGAATAATAAGGTTTATGGATACAAAGATGAAGAGTTATACGAAATTAATGGAAAGAAATTGAAGCCAATCAAAGGTGACTTTGAATCTGTAGAAGAAATCGTTATTTATTAATATGTAAATCAGAAATAGCATCGTAGTAATACGGTGCTATTTTTTTGCATATAAATGGGTATCAGAAAGGGGGTATTAGGATGGAAAAGAGACTGGGAGAGGTGATGAAAATTTTGCCGGTGCGATTTCGAGGGGAACTGATGCAACAGCAGACTCTATTAAAAAAAATCCAGGAAATCCGTATACGAATGGGAAAACCAGTATATATCCTAACATCGGAGGAAGAGATGGTTCTTACTTTTCATACGACGAACAGTAACGTAGAATCATCCGATATCAGAGAAATGATAGAATATATTTCCGGATATTCCATGTATGCCTGTGAAGAAGAACTGAGAAATGGATTTCTGACATTGAAAGGAGGACACCGGGTTGGAATTGCAGGAGAAGTGGTATTGGAACAGGGGAACATTAAGACCATGAAAAATATTGCGTCTTTTAACATTCGTATCAGCCGTCAGGTAAAGGGATGTGCAGACAGACTAATGAGCTATACCGGTGGGAATATGCTTCTGATTTCTCCTCCAAGAATGGGAAAGACCACATTGCTAAGGGATTTACTTCGTCAGATTGGAGAACGACCGGGAGAAAATGTGGGGATTGTGGATGAACGAAGTGAAATTGCAGCATGTTACCGGGGAGTGCCAACCAATGATTTGGGAACCAGAGTAGATATATTAGATGGCTGTCCAAAGGCAGAAGGAATGCTCATGCTGCTTCGTTCCATGTCCCCCACGGTGATTGGGGTGGACGAACTTGGAAAACAGGAGGATGTGGAGGCTGTCCTTCGAGTCATAAACTGCGGGGTTCGGGTGATTGCAACGGTTCATGGTGAAGATTTGAAGGAAATCAGAAAAAAGCAGGTGTTTCAGCATCTGTTTTCAGAGCAGGTGTTTCATACTTATGTGGTGCTGCAGAAAGAAAAGATAGAGATTTGGAATGAAAATTTTGAAATGGAAGAAAGGGTTTCCAGAAAAATAAGAGGAGAGGATGAGGACAGATGAAAATCCTTGGCGCATGCATGGTATTCTTTGCGGCAGCCGGACTTGGGATGTATCAGGCAGGAAGGATTCGGAAAGGTTATGAAGAACTGGTATATTTAAAAAAGGTGATTTTATATATCCGGGGAGAAATTCAGTATCGCATCTTAGGTATGGGGGAATTGTTTCAGGAGATATCGGATAAAGTGAAACAACCCTATGCTTCGGCATTTTTTCAATTGGGACAAACCATGGAGGAGGGGCGGGGAGAAAATTTCAGTACCATGTGGGAAGAGATTGTCATAAAAGCACTGGACCCCGTCATAGTATGTGAAAAGGACAGGGACAGGTTAAAAGAACTGGGAGAAAATCTGGGATTTCTGGACAAGGAGATGCAGATGAATTATCTGAATTTTTTTCTGGAGAATCTGGATGTATCCATAGCAGAAAAAAGAGAGAAGGTGCAGTCGGATGAAAAACTCTGCAAAATTCTTGGGATTCTTCTGGGCATTTTGCTAGTCGTGTTCTTGTGGTAATGTCAAAGGATACAGGAGGTCAAAATGGAAATTAATCTCATCTTTAAAATCGCAGCAGTGGGTATTTTAGTTTCGGTGATCAGCCAAATCTTAAAGCAAAGTGGAAGGGAAGAGCATGTGTTCTTAGTGGGACTGGCAGGTGTGGTTCTGGTATTATTCTGGATTGTTCCATACATATCCGAATTATTTGAAACGGTCAGAAGTCTGTTTCTGTTATAGTGGGGGGAAGAGATATGAGTTTGGCAGGAGTGATGTTCTTTGGCCTGACGGCAGCCATTATGGCCATGCTGTTCAAACAGGGAAAAACAGAATACGGCATGTTTATCATGGCAGGAGCAGGTATTTTTCTGTTCTTGTTCACTTTAAGGGAAATTCAGTCCGTTCTTCAGACTATACGCAAAATTCAGGGATATCTTCATTTTGATGATGCTTATGTAACGATACTTGTGAAAATCGTTGGAATTTCCTATCTCACTCAGTTTTCTTCGGATGTCTGCAGGGACTGCGGTTATCAGTCTCTGGCAAATCAGCTTCAGATTTTTGGAAAAATCAGTGTGCTGGCAGTCAGTATGCCTGTGGTACTAGCACTTTTGGAAACTGTATTTCAAGTATTGGAGTAAAGGATGAAAAAAACTGTATTGATTGTATTGATTATGGTATGTCTGCTTTTTTTGGCAGCGCCTGTCCGTGCGGAGGGAGAATCGGAACAGGAGAGTTTTGGAAGTTTGCTGGAATTATATGATTTGGAGGACATAGACCGGAAGGTAGAGGAAGAAATCGGAGAATATAGTTTTTCCGGCCTGGTACAAACTTTTCTGGAAGGAGACTTTGAGGAATGTGTGAAGATGATGAAACATGGAGTCAGGGAAGTCTTACTTTCCCAGTGGATGTATCACAAATATACATTGTTAAAAATACTTCTTCTGGGGATTCTTTCCGCATTGTTTTCCAACTTATCCCTGGTGTTAAATAAGACTGAAATTTCAGAGACTGGTTTTTTCTTTACATACCTTCTGATGATGACTCTGTTGGTTGGGGCATTTCATATGATGTGTACCATGCTTTCCGATGTGACGGAGAAAATCTTTTCCTTTGTGCAGCTGATGATTCCGGCATTGGTACTTTCCGTAGGACTTAGTTCGGGACAGGCAACGGCACTGGGATTTGGAGAACTTGCCCTGACCACTATTTATGTCGGTGAAGCGGTGATCCAGAGGATTCTTCTTCCATTGATAAAATTTTATGTTATCTTTAATTTAATCAATCATATTTTCCCCGAAGATTATCTTTCCAGACTGGGAGGGCTGTGCAGAGGATTTGTACTGTGGTTTTTAAAGGTATTTCTGGGCATTGTAATGGGAATGAATATTATAAAGGGTATGATTCTTCCGGGGATGGATGAAGCGGGAAAAAGTACAGCCATGAAACTGGTCAGTCTCATTCCGGGAGCAGAGGGACTGAATTCGGCGGGCAGTATTTTTCTGTCGGCGGCAAAGGTTATAAAAAACGCTATGGGTGGAGCGGCTATTGTTATTCTTCTTCTGGTCATTTTAGTACCTTTGGTGCAAATGTTATTGTT
>CALWLV010000068.1 GCA_944381595.1 uncultured Roseburia sp. | reverse complement strand
ACATCAACGCCGCCCGCAACATTGCCTCACCTTTTTTGATGGTAGGATAGCGGATAGCAGGGATAAAATACCCCTGTTCCATCATCCGGTCTGCCACGGCCATGGCCTTTCTCTCATCCCCAATGTGAATGGGAATAATGGCTGTCTCTGATGAAATGGATAATCCATTCTCCTGCAGGCAGCTACAGAACCACTTCACATTTTCCTGCAGTTTCGTCACCCTCTCAGGCTCCTCTGCCATCAGTTCTATGGATTTTCTGGCAGACGCTACCGTAACAGGTGATAAAGATGTGGAAAAAATAAAACTTCTGGCCTTATTTTTCATATATTCAATCAACGTATGAGAGCCGCAGACAAATCCTCCCTCTGTTCCAAATGCTTTACTCAGAGTTCCCATACAAATATCCACCGTTCCTTCCATGTGGTAATGCTCCTCGCAACCCCGACCGGTGGCTCCAATGACTCCTGTGGCATGGGCTTCATCAATCATGGACAGGAATCCATATGTATCCGCAATTCGAACCAGTTCCGGCAGATTTACAATATCTCCATCCATGCTAAATACTGCATCACTGACAATCAGTCCACTCTTTCCCTGATACTGCCGGACTTTCTGCTCCAAATCCTTCCTATCATTGTGACGGTAAATCACAGTTTTTGCCTTTGACTGCCGACAGCCGTCAATGATGCTTGCATGATTCCGTTCGTCGCTGAAAATTACATCTCCGTCATGACAAAGAGCTGCAATTATTCCATAATTGGCTGCAAACCCTGTATTGAAGACCAATGCTTTTTCACGCCCTTTTAACTTCGCCAGGGTTTCTTCCAGCTCCATATGTAAATTGGTCGTCCCCGTAGTAAGCCTTGAGCCGCCTGAACCGGTTCCGTATTCCTGCAGCACTTCAGCGGCATATGCTTTCACTCTGTCATCATTACAAAAATCCAGATAAGCATTGGATGACAGCATGAGCATATCTCTTCCCTGATAACGCACATGGGAATTCTGGGGTCCGTCAATGACCTTCATGGTACGATACAAATTTTGTTGCTGTAAAAGTTCTAATTCCTCTTCCATTCGCTGCCATTTATTCATGATTCATCACCTCATCCATCTTTACTAATACTCTCTGCTCCTGCATATAGCGAATACAATCCTCTTTCTCAAGCTCATTTCCCCGGAAGAGAAATACCCGCCCACCCTCCGGGCTTCCCATTGGTTTTAAATGAGTAATCCGTACATATCCAAATTGTTTGGATGCAATGTATCCTGTGACATAGTCCGGATCATCTGAAATACAAAGTTCTGCCAAAATATTGGGATGATGGACTACTTTCGTTGCAAGAACCAGCGCCTCGTTGAAATGATTTTTTCCAGAGCACGCCTGATTTCTCTCATCATCCTCCGTCATCATATCAATGTAAGTGACACGAATGCCCCGCTCCCGGTCCGGTTCCAGACGTTGTAATGTATCACAATCCAGAAGAATCGCTCCCCGCATATGATAACTCTGTTTCCAGATTTCCAGTATTTCCTCTATATGAGGAATCTTCAACTGACTGAGATAGGATGCCACCACCATTTTTCCATCCTTCTCATTGTCTGTCTCCACAGTTGTGACCGGAAGTGCCGGCAAATACAATAATTCTTCCTCTTTGACTTCTTCAATTTTAAGATTGATAAAATCCGGTTTGCCTTTGCTATGTTTCAAAGCCCGGTTCAGCAACCGGATGCAATAAGCTTCCAGTTCCTGTTCCGTTACAATTTTTTCTGCACCGGAAATATGGCTGCGTATTCCCTGTTTCTCATTGGATGCACGCATTTTAATACTATATCGTCCCATGGTCTGCTCCTTTTCCCTTTTCTGTCTTTGATGGCACACCCATGGTACTGCACACCTTCTTCATGATTGGATACATGATACATACAGCGATTACTGTCAGCACCATCCCCGGAATGGATCCCGCAATCAATACCCATGGATTTACCTGTAGAATTGCAGATAACACCAGTCTTGCACAGAATGTACCCATTGGTCCACTGACAGCCAATGTCACTTTATTTACCTTAAATACTGCAAATACCATACCTGCAACCAATCGGAATATCATAGCTGTCACTACGTTTAAAACATTATGAGTTCCAAACAGTAAATTTACCATACTGGCAACAATCCCAATTTTGATATATCTTATGAAACCAAAATAAGCTGCAATACTGACAGCAAAAGGAGCCGATAACTGAAATTCTGTTCCGGGAATAATCCCCGGAAATTTAACCATTCCTAATACTGCCAGTACTGCAGCCAGTACCGCATTCATTGTTAAATTCTTTGTCTTCATCGTGATGAACCTTTGTTATATTTGTTATGACCTTCTGCTTCTGAATCTGATGTCATTATAAATATATCTGCACAGAATGTCAACTTATCATCACATTTTGTTGACATTTATTTCTTTGATTTTCTGATTTTTTGTATATCCGTAACATTCCAATCCTTTGGAAATAATCTGTTTTAATTTACTCACAGATAAATGGATGACAGTTTCGTCCTCCAATCGGACGGAATAGGTTCTTTCACACTCACTGTTACATACAATCTGATACGTATTTTTTCGGCTAATTGCACCGACTTCCTCTAATGTGTTTAACAGTCGGTATACCGTTGCGATTCCAATCTTTGCATCCTGTTTCACTGCGGTGTAATAAATTTCCTTGCAGCAACTGCATTTTCCTTCCAGAATAATATCCAGTAATAACTGTCTTTGTTTTGTTATTCTAAAGTTCTTCTCCCGCAATCGTTCAAGAATTACTTCTTTATCTTCCACTTCGAGCATTTGTTTCTCTCTTTTATACCATAATTTTGTTTGCCATATCTTTGCCGATTGCTACACGGGAATCTTTTACATTGACAATCATGTTTCCCCCGATTTTAGACACTACCGTCACCTTCCCGCCTGTGACAAAGCCAAGGTTTTCCAAAAATCTTCTTGTTTCCTCTTTCCCACCAACTCTTTTAATGATATTCTCTTCTCCTGCATTCACCATTGTTAAAGGCATCATTGATTCCTCCTTTGTTTTATATGACTATTTTTTATTGTTATATTGAAACTAATGTTAGTTTACTCTAATTATTATGAGTTGTCAATTATATTATTGCCAGAATTTTATAAAAAAACAGTAACCTTTTGGCTACTGTTTTTGGCTTTTATGTAAGTAAGTTATTCATGCTCTTTAACCCAATGACTAATGTAGATGTATTATGCAAAAGAGCCGATGTGGTAGGCTGAATCATTCCTCCTACTCCAAGTAGAAGCAATACGGTATTGAATCCCACTATAAACCGATAATTACTGTGTATTCTCTTCACCATGCTGTCACTTAATAATTTCAGAGTGACAATCTGGAATAAATCATCGGATCCCACCGTAATATCAGCAATCTCCCTTGCAATCTCTGCTCCATCGCTGATTGCGATACCTACATCCGCTGCGGAAAGCGCCGGAGAATCATTGATTCCATCTCCTATCATGACAACCTTCCGTCCGGCTTTTTTCTCTGCTTCCACGAATTTCGCTTTATCTTCCGGAAGAACTTCGGAATAATATTCATCTACTCCTACTTTTTTTGCAATCACAGACGCGGTACGCTCACTATCACCTGTCATCATAACGACTTTGGTAAATCCGGATTTCTTCAAAGTTGATACAACAGTTTCTGCTTCCGGACGCAATGGATCTTCAATGCAAATCACACCTGCAAGGACATGATCAATGGCAAGATAAAGATGGGAATATTCCTGTGGAAGTTTATCAAAGATATTCTGCATTCCATCCGGAATGCTGCAATTCTCATCTTCAAAGACAAAATGGGCACTTCCAATAATCACACGCTTGTCCTGAATGGTTGTTGCAATTCCATGTGCAACAATGTATTCCACCTTACTATGCATTTCTTCATGAATCAGATTTTTCTTTTTGGCTGCATTTACTACTGCTTTTGCCATAGAATGTGGAAAATGTTCTTCGAGACAAGCTGCGATTCTAAGAAGTTCGTCTGATTCCATTCCATTGAATGAAACAACTTCTGCAACTGTCGGCGTTGCTTTTGTTAAGGTTCCTGTCTTGTCAAAGACAATGGTATCTGCCTCTGCCATTGCTTCTAAATATTTGCCGCCTTTTACCGTTACATGGTACAAACTTGCCTCTCGTATGGCTGACAATACAGAAATCGGCATAGCCAGCTTCAGTGCACAGCTAAAATCAACCATCAGGATTGATAATGCTTTTGTCACATTTCTTGTCAGCAAATAAGTGAGAACCGTTCCTCCAAGGGTATATGGAACCAATTTGTCTGCCAAATGCTCTGCTTTACTTTCCGCTCCTGATTTGAGTTTTTCAGACTCTTCAATCATGGTCACAATTTTCTCAAATCGGCTGGAACCGCCAACTTCTTTTACCTGAATGGTAAGTTCTCCCTCTTCCACTACAGTGCCTGCATAAACATAGCTTTCATTTTTCTTTCTGACCGGTTGGGCTTCACCGGTGAGGGAGGCCTGGTTTACCATGGCTTCCCCATGCATTACGATTCCATCAAAGGGAATCACATTACCCATATGAACAACTACATGATCACCTACATGAATATCCGACGCCGGAACCAGAATCTGCTGGTCACCGGTATCCAGCCAGACTTTACTAATATTCAACGACATCACTCTGGCCAAATCATCTACGGATTTCTTATGTGTCCACTCTTCCAGCAATTCACCAATACCAAGCAGGAACATGATAGAACCTGCCGTATTCATGTCACGCCTGAGAATTGATACACCGATTGCTGTTGCATCCAGAACCGGAACCTCAATTTTTCCTTTTGCCAGAACTTTCATACCTTTCCAAATATATCTGACCGCTTGTACTGCATTCATACATACTCTAATCGGATATGGCAGAAACATTTTCTTTGCATAATATCCGATTCCCCTCAGAATCAGTTTTTCCTGATACTGACGATTTAATGCTCTTCCGGAATTTTCAATCAATCCATTTGGAACCGAAACATTCTTGTATTGAAAACGCTGCATCAGGTTTATGATTACATCCCGGTCCCCAACATATTGAATGACTGCATCACCAGTTCTGTCATATACCTTTGCGTAAGTTACTTCCTTCTGTCCATGCAAAAAAAACAGCAAGGTATCTGCTTGTTCAAATGTCATTGGTTTCTGAATCAGATGAATTCTCATTCTTCCCTTTGACTCATGCAATATTTTAAATTTCAAAAAATCATCTCCAGTTCCTTAACTTAAATCGTCTGTTCCATGATCTTCAAATTCTGCTTCTGCAGCCTTTGCAGCTCTTTCTTCATTGATATTTTTTGCATCTGCATAAATGTCTTCTGCATTTTCCTGAATCGTTGTAACTGTCTTCATCACACAATCCTTTGCACGGAGTGCTGCTGCTGTACATTGTGTGTATACTTTCTTCGCATCATCACTGCCAAGAATCTTTACCCCTGCGCTACCAAATAATGCTCCACCTGCAAATAATGCTATTTTTTTCCAATCTACCATTTTCTTATCTCCTTTACTTGTGCTTGTATCCAGTGTACATTGTCATAATCAGGCAAACAATCATTGCCCATGCCCAGAATTTGTGTTTCTTCACTTTATTATTGCCTCCTAAGCACTTATTTTTTCCTATTATTATAGCACTCCGATTCTTGAATTTACAATAGTTTCCATCTCTTTTATTGATAATTTTTATCAAAAATCTCTGTTCATACTATGATTTTCCATAAATATACACTTTTTTATCCTTGACACTTAATCTTTGAAATTGTAAAATGAAAACACAAAACTTTTATGGAAAGAGGATTACAAAAATGAGTGAAGAAAAAAAAGCAGTTTCCAAGAAAAAAAACGTATTGTTAGCAGCCGGCATCGTAATCGCCATTGTATTGATTGCGTGCATTGTTATATTAGTGGTGAATCTGTCAGCGAAGAATTCGGCCATCGGTGAGTATCAGGCTCAACAGTATGCATTTGCTGATGCAGGAGTGGATCCTGACTCCGCTTTTGTCAATCGAACACAATTTGAATTTGAAGATGGTCATTATGTTTATGAAATTGAATTTACTGCAGACGGAATCGAATATGACTATGTGGTGAAATCTTCTGACGGAACAATTTTACAGAAAGAACGTGAGCAGATTGCAGGATATCAGCCAAATTCCACAGTACCGCAAACTACTGGTTCAGAATCTGTCTCTCAGGAGACAACCACTCCACAGACAACCACTCCGGGAGCTACCGATTCATCTACAACTCCTTCATATATCGGAGAAGAATCTGCCCGCTCCATTGCTTTGGAACACGCCGGACTTAACGAGGCGGATGTGACTTTCCGCTCTACAAAATTAGATAACGATGATGGCACGATGGTTTATGAGATTGAATTTTATCAGGATAGAGTAGAATATGACTATACCATTGATGCTTTGACTGGTGCTGTTTTAAGTCAGGAGATCGATCGTTAATCATTTTTCCTATGTCATATATATAATATAATAAGAAAAGGTCGTCCATCCCACAAGAGATGGAACGACCTTTTCTCATTATATGTTCCCCATACCTCCTCAGCAGTCAACTGTTCGGCAGTGATTTTTCCTGCCTTAAACTGTGCCCGTGCTTCTTTCAATGTCTCAGAAAACTTCCTACATAATCATATCGAAATGGTCCATGAATTGTCGTCTCCTCCATGAGATTTGTCTGGCTGATGACCTGATGGGCATAGCCCAAAAATTCTTCACCCTCTTTGGTCAGCACAACGCCTTTATTGGTACGTTGAAAAATGGTAATGCCAAATTCGCTCTCCAGCTCCTTGATTGCTGCTGTCAGGCTGGGCTGGGCAATATAAAGTTTCTCTGCCGCCTTGCTGATTGTTCCGGCAGAAGCAACTTCTACCACATATTTTAATTGCGTGAACGTCATTTTTCTCTCTCCTCCAGACAGTGCATTGCATGAATAATCTCTTCATATTTTGAGATAATCTTATCATAACCATCCGGGCGGTGAGGAATCAGACAGGCGCTGCAATCCTTACAGCCATTGGACAGGTACACAAATTTTCCACCGCAATTTTCCCCTAACACATATAGAGGACAATAACAGAACATACAGTTGAAATTGTCTGCATCCGCACCTTTATGACAGGGAAAATATTGACATGATTTGTTTGAAAAATATCGATAGCTGTCTTCCATTTCCTTTCATCCTCCTTTTGAAATGGTTTTTCGTCTATTTCCTTGAATGGAATGGTTTTCCACAGGTGGAGCCTATGTCCGTTTTCCCTATGACATTCGCAAGGAGTTTGGAAAAGGTCGTGTAAAAGTCCATGCAACCTTTGATTGCACTCCTTATGAAGGAAGTATTGCCAATATGGGAGTGAAAAATTCAGACGGCTCTATCTGCTATATTATTGGCATTCGCAAAGACATCCGGAAAAAATTAGGAAAACAGATTGGAGATAAAGTAACTGTAACCTGCACAGTTCCCTCCTAGCAGACTAAGAATTCCTCAAAATAGTTTCACTCACCGTTGATAAATACAGATTCCGGTAGTTCAGGTAACCATTACTATTTGTCGTTATCACCATTCAATTTCCACCTTTCTCCGTAAACTCATCCCGATGTGACTCAAAAAAATCAAAATAAGCCCATACACTTTTCAATTCCGTCCATTTCTTTACATCTACGGGGTCTTCATCCAGGTCATAAATCTTGGCCTGCTTAATGGCTAATACAAAGGGCGAATGTGTAGATATGATAAACTGACATCCGAAGAAACGTGCGGAATCTTCGATAAAGCGTGCCAGTTCCTGCTGTCTTTCCGGTGATAAACTATTCTCCGGCTCATCCAAAAGAAACAAGCCGTTTTCTCCGATTTTTTCTGTAAAATATAAAAATGCACTTTCTCCATTGGAATATTCACGGATATTATCCATCAACTCCTTACGCACAAATTGTGACTGTGTATTACTTCTGACACGATTTTTTCGTTTTAACTGCTCATAATCTTCCATTGATTTCATCCGGAAATCAGAATATTTTATATCTAAGTATTCCTGAAACAACTCCGTTCTTCTTTGGTCTATGCCTTCATTGAGACTTCTGATATTCAGCATATAATCAAATACATCATCACTTGTAATCATTCTGCTATTTTCAGGAATTGGATGTGAAACTTCTACCTTGCACAATTCCAGATAATCCGGAAAAAAATTAGACTTATTGAATATCGTATCCCGATTAAGACCCAGTTTCTCAGCTATAATGTTTAATGCCGTGGTTTTTCCACTGCCATTTCCTCCATACAATATGGTTACCGGTTCAAAATCTAAACGTTCTAATCGATGTCGGGATAATACTTGAAACGGATAAAACGTGTCATAGCATTTGTGTTTCTCTCCTAACAAAAAATCAAATTCCAAATCCCCGTCTGGAAAATGAACGCTTCCCAAATAAATCATAACGCCTCCTATACTTATATTCACTTCTCTCTGGTGCCTGATCCGTTCCATTCCCAACCAGTTTTACCGGCTCCCAATTCAAAATGATATTTTACAATACCAAGATCCAGTTTCGTGTAAAAACCCAATCCTGCCTTTACCGACACCTTGTTCCCATTCAGGGTAAACTGAAATTTCTGCTGATTCATCGCCGTAGGCGCCAACAGTGCCGCATCAATTCCTTTCCGAAACCAGTCCGGAAGGTCGCCGTCTGCTTTTACCACATCCTCAATGGCTTTGGACCTATGCGGTACCCCCTGGTTTTTTCCGTAGCCGATTGCTATGACAACACAGAGTTTTTCTCCACTGCGCACTTCAAATGCCGTTTTAATCTTACTGTATGTCATGGCCACCCAACAAGTATTCAATCCTAACTGCTGCGCCAGCAGAACAAGCCTTTCTCCATAATATCCACACTTCTCATCCAGGGCAGCTTCCTTTTTTCCAATCATGGCAATATAATCAGTCACACCACTGAATTTCCCATAATTGGCCATAAAACCATCAAACGCCTTCGGTTCATTTGTTACAAGCTGGATGTGCAACCCGCTCTCCTGATTACAGGCATCAATTTCTTTCTGCAAGGCAAGGATTACTTGCTCCCCAAGAGGCTGGTCGATATACTGTCTGACACTGTGCCTCATCTTCATTGCTTCTATAATATTCATCGAAATCCCTCCAGTCAATTCAATAATGATTTGTAATTATGTGCATATTTTATGAGAAGAATAGCCTACACAGGCAATTTTTTCGTTGGATACTACCTTATCACACCAACCTGCTTTATACCACAACTCAGCAATAATTGTCTCCACATAAAGTAATTCTTTCTTCCATGAAAATTATACCATAATGACCATTATTTTGTAACCATTAAATAACAGCGTGGATAGAAAAGTACCACCATGTCATTTCTGACTGGTGGTATCAATACCATGCTACGATATCTGTTTCTGGAAATTTTTCATTTTCCAAATATTCTTCCATCCTACAGATGACATGGGCTGCATATGACGATGAGTACTTCTCCGCAACTTTTTTCACACTCTTTTCTCCCGTTTTTCTATCCAGCGACACGATACCATATTCTTTGGAATCCTCAGGAAAATATTTGTAACTGACAAGATTTTCAGTTAATTCTAATAATTTAATCTTTACCATAAAAATACCTCTATTTTAATATTCGGTGATAGTTTCTCTTGCTGGCAACTTATTATTTAATACATAGGAATCCTGACTAACTTTGTAATCCAACGCATTACCTTAGGTAATGTATAAGAAACACGTACTGCATTATATCTATAATGATTGCACTGTAACTGTCTGCTTCAATGTTTACCTTGCGTGTACCATTTCCCTTAATTGAATGAATATGGTCTGACAATATTTCTTTTTTGTAATGTCTGTGTATTCTCCGTCATGCCACATCCGTGCTTTTTTCTTACTTCCTCATGTTGGATCTATACTAAAAAAGCAGACACAAATATGCACTATCTGTTACAATAAACTATACACAAAGAAGGAGACTTCTCATGGCTACAAACAACTACAACAAATATGATGAGGATTTTAAGAAATCCCTCGTTTCTCTCCACCAAAACGGCAAAACCCAAACTCAGCTCTGCAAAGAATACGGCGTTTCCCAATCCGCCCTCGGTAAATGGGTGAAACAGTATTCAACCGTTGAAAACGCAATGCCCAGCTGGAGGAAGAAAACCTTATCTTAAAAAAAGCGATTGCCATATTCACGCCACACTCAAACAAAGACCAGATGCCGTTTCTCGGCTGAACTCGCCCCACGCGTCAGGGAGAATCAACATATCGCTTCTTTGATTCTCCATATCCATGCGGATTACAACAAACGGCTGGGCGCTTATAAAATCGCCTGCGTCCTCCGGCGTGACTATGGTATAAGCATCCATGTCGGACGGGTGTACCGACTGATGAAACAATTACAGCTGCCCAGAATGTCTACCGACAAACTTTCTGTCTCATTCAGACATTTCGATAACGGAGCCTGCTACAATCATCTGCAACAAAATTTTAACCAGAAAGCTCCTAATCCCGTATGGGTCAGCGACATTACCTACATTAAGGCAGGCGGGAAATGGTGCTATCTGTGTATTGTAATGGATCTGTACTCCACTGGCATATTTCCGCCAATGCCGATGTAGAGCTTGTTATTACGGCATTTCGAAAGGCTTACGAAAAGCGAAATGCTCCTTATGGACTGATGTTCCATTCCGACCGGGGAACCCAGTATACTGCCTTTACATTCCAGCAGCTTTTGGATTCCCTAAATATTGTGCAGTCTTTTTCCAAAAAAGGCTATCCGTTTTACTATGCTTGCTGTGAATGTTTTTTCAAATATCTCAAGTGTTTTTTGCAAGCACTTTTTGGAGAAAAGTGCAAAATATTTTTGGAGAATGTTGCATCTCCAAATTGGAGAAAGTTGCAAAGTTTTGGCTGGCTGTAGTTAAACCAGCCGAAACATTGCAGACATT
>CALWLV010000067.1 GCA_944381595.1 uncultured Roseburia sp. | reverse complement strand
GTCTCGAAATATCATTTGATAAGAACTTTCAAAAAAGAAATGGGAGTCACGCCCAAGCAGTATCACCAACAATGTAAGGTGAGAAAAATAAAAAACATGGTGTTTGAGAACTCTCAAAGTGATATTGCTTATGCGCTTAATTTTAGTACGCAAAGTCATATGAATAGTATATTTAAAAAATATATGGGAATTCCCATGGGGAGTTATTCATCGGCAATTGAATATATAGAGCAATAATTTGATATACATTTTTTTTGATTTGCATTATTTTAGGATTAAAATAAATGTAAAGGAGAATTATATGAAATATTTTATTGCTAAAAACACAGGAAGAACATTTATTTTGCGAATGGAGCGAGGAGATTTGCTTCGCGAAAAAATAGCAGAACTATGTCAGAATGAAAAAGTTCAGGATGCTGTAGTATTATCTGGGATAGCGACGTTTGATATTGCAAATATTCAAATGTCCAATACCGTAGGATTTCCAATGGGGTATGATGTACATAAATTAAAGGAGCCGTTGGAACTGGCTTCACTTGATGGAACAATCGTTAATGGAGAGCCTCACATTCACGGAGTCTTAGGAAATGGCAATAAAACATGGGCTGGACATTTGTTAAACGGATGCCGGATTTTGTATTTAGGTGAAGTTGTAATACAGGAAATGCTTTGTGAGCCTTTAATCAGAATTGCAGATGAAGACGGTGTTTTTTTGATCAGCAGAAAGGGAGAAGAAGTAGACTGAACTTAAAGTTGATTTGCAAATGGAGGAAAATGCATGCGTTACAAATATTGTCCGAAGTGTGGACGTGCATTAATAGATAAAAAAGCCGGAGATGATGGAAACACTCCTTATTGTGAGCAATGTGAACGATTCTGGTTCGATTACTTTGGTAGTTGTGTTATTGTTTTGGTTGCAAATGAATATAACGAAATTGCGTTGTTGCAGCAAAATTATATGTCTACGGAGTATATGTCTTTTGTGTCCGGGTACATATGTCCGGGAGAAAGCGCAGAAGAGACTGCAATGCGGGAAGCAGAAGAAGAAATAGGTCTTAAACTGGAATGTTTGGAATATGCAGGAACGCATTGGTTTGCAAAGAAAGACTTGTTAATGCACGGATTTATTGGTTATGCCAAAAGAAAGGAGTTTGTATTATCCAATGAAGTGGATAATGCAATCTGGGTACCGGCGTTGGATATTGTAGACAAGATTTTTCCGGAAAAACCAGAAAATGCTATGTTTGCACTGTATCGACAGTATTTGGAGAAATCCGGTTTAGTGGAGATTTAATCGTAACAGAAACTTTCAGTTCTCAGATGACGATTTTTAAAGGATTTAATAACTGTTATATTTTGTTATAGAAATCACGTCAACCCCTTGAAAACACTAAACTTTTCACTGGTGTCCTTTCCATTACATCTTATATCGTGTTATATCGTGCTGCCCTTGTTTACGAACCCTCATAAGGGAAAAAACAAGGGAAAGAAAATCTGGTAACAACTTATAACAAATTATAGAAATGGCAGTTGGAATTGGATGGAATGCTTTTAATACATTTTAAGAAGGGATTGATTGGATGAACATAATATATGCAGATTACAACATTTACCACAACAGCATTGATATATGTACTTATGCCGGATATATTCTACGAATTGACTGTGCAAAGGCAGAGGAAGGATTAAAAACTACTCCTAATTCAGAGTGTGCATTGAATGCTCTTGCGATAGATAATCCTCTTGAATATGCAAGATTATATCTTGATGGGACGATGCAAATGTGGATTGATGCGGAGGATAGTTTAGAAGTATGGTAACATATAGGCGGATTGCGAAAAGTCGTAATCCGCCTTAAATTATATACAAAAGTATAAGTGGTATCTCAAAGGTAGGGAGTTATATCTTCTTGATGTGTTATTTTTCCTAAAGATGTTGATGAAAAATAACAGTTGATATGGTAGAATATCTATGATATGAGCGAATATTTGAGTATGCTTATATAGAAAGAGGCGAATAAAAATGGATCATTCATTCAGTTCAACTATTTTGGCAATATGGAATGTTTTATTGGTATTGCTGATACTATATGCTCCGGGACTTATTAGCCTATTTGCCGCCATCATGTGTTTTATTCGTAAAAGAAAAATTCCCGGTATTGTACTGATTATTATTGCTGTTCTGTTTTTGGCAATAAGTTCTCTTATACTGTATTGGGTACTTGACTGGATATTTATATAAGTTGGAAGATTACTCTTTGGACGAGGTGTTGTTAGAATGAAATTCGTAAAGAAAATTTTGTTTGTATTAGTATGTGTTTTATTGTTAACAGGGTGCGGATATCAATATCAGGAAATGAATGGCGACCAGATAACAGATTATTTGAGCGAACGTTATGGAGGGACATTTGAAATTGTATCTACAGAGGAGAAGGCACGCTGTGACAGGGAGTATCTGGATGCAGATATGGAAAAGCTGAGCATTAAGGGGGATGATACCCATGAGGATAAGGATTATATTTACATTATCAAGGACGAAGACGGTGTAGAATTTAATCTGGTAGGCTTTAAGCAGTATGGATGGGGTTCCTATTATCAATATACAGATGACTATAATGTGCAGGTGTTGAAGGCAAATCCGTTGTTGTGGGAAAAGCTGGAGGGTATAGGCTTTCTCTATACATATTATAATGGTATCGGTTATGATGACTTACCAAAGGCTTACTTTGATGTGCAGATTTCCTGTTTTGAGGATGTGGAAGCTGCGGTAACAGATATTTGTGAAATGGTGGCTTGTGAGGAACTGGAAATACCTTTGGCACCATATTCCAATGAGGAACTTGACGTAAGAAGCATCGTGCCAAGTGTGCGTCTGTTGTCACAGGATATATGTATATGGAATACGGATTTTCGTTATGCAGGTCAGGAAGATACAGAGACTGTGGAAACACATGTTCAAAATGCAGAAAGAGAATATGTATACAGCGTTCGGGAGGGACTGATAGAAGAAACTCTTGCAGAGGAAATTTTATCAACCTATGGACCGGAAAAAATAACGGATGTGTATTATCAGAACGAAAAGGTGCCCATTTCTCTTTATTATGGTATCAGTCCTTCTTTGGAAACTAACTGGGACTGCTATATTGTATGGGATAACCCGGAAAAATTGGATGAGAAAAGCCCTCGTATATGTTATGACGATTTGAATATACTGTTAGAAGCAGTTGGCTATCGGACAGAATATACTGAGAATGCAGTAATTTGGACAAAGGGAAACAATGTAGTAACCATAGAAGTAGAGGATAATAATTATATTTGCAGCCAAAACGGAGTGGTATACAAAACAGAAGGTATCGTGAATGCAGCCTTAATAAAGCTGACAGAAAAGGATATGCAGGAGTTGTTTGGAATCACTTATGAGAT
>CALWLV010000066.1 GCA_944381595.1 uncultured Roseburia sp. | reverse complement strand
ATTTTGTATCACTTATGTGACACGAAAATTATTATAACTATTTTTTAGCTATTTGTCAACCACTATTTTAATTTTCTAAATGAATTTCTAATTCAGCCTGATTTATCTTATCTGTTTCTGATACAACATCACTCTTATATGCCGCTTCTCCAATGAGACTTGCCTTTATTTTACTGCCATTGATAAGCTCGCCTTTCTTACATGATATTGTGGTCGCTGCTTTTATCTCGTTTTTATCCTGGTTATTCTGCACAAGGCTGCATTCCGGATAAAATCCTTTGGCATAATCGGTTTCTGATAGAATCGATTGATCTGATTCCCAGTATAATATCAGAATGTCGTCCTTATCAACTTTTTCTCCCGTACGATAGCGGTAGGTACAGTAGTCTTGTGTTTCTTTGATACAGTAAATCTGAGACCAATTTTCATTTCCATCTGCTCTGACCGGATTACTGAATAACCGGTCAGCAGATTTTTCTATTTTTCCATTTTTTTCAGTCAATGTAATTTGAATTTCAGTTACATAATTTTCTAAACTATAAGGGTTTGATTCCTCTTTCTCATATAAAATTGCCCTTACAGTTGCTGTCTGATAGTTATTTCCATCCGCATCCTCCGGTCCCCATACAGCAGTATCTCCGGAATGAGAATAACAAAAGTATTTAAGAGAATTTTCTTTATCCTGATCCTGCTGTACAAATTCTTCCGGCTGATAAGAAGCATTGATATGTCCACCATCCGTTTCCCATAAAATATAGATATTGTCTTTATCATCATAATTATAGTCTACAGATAGTTTTCCATCCTCTGCCAGATGAATCTCCAGTTCCCCAGTCTCTTCCTTCACATAATTGTTCGCCCACTGCAGCACTGCGAAGAAAGCTACGGTTGCCACGGTTGCAATCAGTAACGTATAACCGCCATATTTCAACATAAAACTATCTATTTTTTTCCAAAATTCCTTCATAGATGACTGATCCCTCTTTTACTCTTCGGTCTGGATATCCTCTGATTCATCTTTTTCGTCTGAATCCGGAATATCTTCCTCCGTCATATTGTCTTGTGTCTCTTCCGGCTTTTCCCTGACTTTTGCAATGCTTGCCACTACAATATCCTCTTTGCTGATATCCATTAATTTTACTCCGGAAGTGATTCTTCCCAGTGTAGATATGCCGCTTACCTGCATCTGTATAATAATACCTTCTGTTGTAATCAGCATAATCTCATTGTCTTCATTTACTGCTTTTACACCAACGATATTACCGGTTTTTTCATTGAGTTTATAACACTTCACACCTTTACCGCCTCTTCTCTGAACAGTAAATTCTGATGTCTGTGTTCGTTTTCCCATACCATTTTCCGTAACGATCAACAGGCTTTCTCCCTGGCTTTCCAACTGCATTCCGATTACTTCGTCATGCTCTTCCAGATTAATGCCTCTTACGCCAATGGAATTTCTTCCGGTTCTTCTAATGTCGCTGACTTTGAACTTAATGCATTGTCCATATTTTGTGACAAGCATAATGATATCATTGTTCGATGTTTTCTTGACTTCAATCAGCTCATCATCTTCTCTGAGACTGATTGCTTGAAGACCACGTTTCCGAATATTGGCATACTCAATCATTGGTGTTTTCTTTACAATACCATTTTTCGTAACCATAAGCAGGAACGAATTTTCACTGAATTCTCTTACTGGGAACATAGCTGTGATTTTTTCACCCGGCTCCATCTGAATCAGATTTACAATGGCAATTCCCCTGGAGGTTCTGCTTGCATCCGGGATTTCATAAGCTTTGATTCGGTATGCCTTTCCAGTATTTGTGATAAACATCAGATTATGATGAGTGGTAGTCATCTTCAATTCTACGATGTAATCATCATTAATCGTCTGCATACCCTTGATTCCCTTACCACCACGGTTCTGGGACTTGAAATTGTCTACGGTCATTCTCTTAATATAACCCAGTTTTGTCATGGCAATTACTGTATTTTCCACCGGAATCAAATCTTCCAGAGTGATTTCATCTTCATCATATCCAATAGATGTTCTTCTGTCATCCCCATATTTCTGCGAAATCAGAAGAATTTCCTCCCGAATGACTCCCAATAATTTCTTTTCATCTGCCAGAATACCACTTAAATATTCAATGGTTTTCTTCAATTCTGCATATTCATTTTCAATATCTTCCCGTGCCAGTCCTGTCAATGCTCTCAGTCTCATATCAACAATTGCCTGAGCCTGACGGTCGGAAAGTCCAAAGCGTTCCATCAATCCATTCTTTGCATCCTGAGTGGTTCTGGAACTGCGAATGATGTGAATGACTTCATCGATATGATCCAGTGCAATCAGATATCCCTCTAAAATATGAGCTCTCTCTTCCGCCTTATTCAAATCATATCTGGTTCTTCTTCTCACTACATCTTCCTGATGATGGAGGTAATGATCCAACATATCTTTCAGATTCAGAACTTTTGGTTCCTGTCCTACAAGGGCAAGCATAATCACACCAAAGGTATCCTGAAGCTGGGTATGCTTATACAGCTGCTTGAGAATGATGTTTGCATTGACATCTCTTCTCAACTCAATCACAATTCTCATACCTTCTTTGTTGGATTCATCTCGAAGTGCTGTGATTCCATCTATTTTCTTATCCTTTACCAAATCAGCAATTTTTTCAATTAATCTTGCTTTATTGACCATATATGGCAATTCTGTCACAATAATTCTTGATTTTCCATTTTCCATGGTCTCAATATTGGTAATCGCACGAACTTTAATTTTTCCACGACCGGTACGATATGCTTCATTGATTCCTCTGTTTCCTAAAATTTCTCCTCCGGTAGGAAAATCCGGTCCTTTGACAATGTTTAATAATTCATCAATGTCTGTTTCCCTGTCTTCTTCCACACGGTTATCAATAATTTTCACCACAGCATCAATGGTTTCCCGAAGATTATGCGGCGGAATATTGGTCGCCATACCTACAGCAATTCCATTGGTTCCATTTACCAAAAGATTTGGAAATCTTGCCGGAAGTACGGTTGGTTCCTTTTCTGTTTCATCAAAGTTTGGTACAAAATCAACCGTATCTTTATTGATGTCTGCCAGCATTTCCATAGATACTTTGCTTAATCTTGCCTCGGTATATCGCATGGCAGCTGCGCCATCTCCATCCACGGAACCAAAGTTTCCATGTCCATCCACCAACGGATATCTGGTGGACCAGTCCTGTGCCATATTTACCAATGAACCATAAATGGAACTGTCACCATGTGGGTGATATTTACCCATTGTATCACCAACGATACGGGCACATTTACGATGTGGTTTATCCGGACCATTGTTTAATTCGATCATCGAATAGAGAATTCTTCTCTGTACAGGTTTTAATCCGTCTCTTACGTCAGGAAGTGCTCTCTGTGCAATGACACTCATCGCATACTCTATATAAGATTGTTCCATAGTTTCTTTCAAATCTACTTCATGAATCTTATCAAAGATATTTTCATCCATTTTTTCTAATCTCCTTCCTGTTTATATATCTAAGTTCTGTACGAATTTTGCATTTGCCTCAATAAATTCACGTCTCGGCTCAACCTGATCTCCCATCAGTGTGGTAAACGTCAAATCAATCTCAGACTTGAGACTTTCGTCATACTGCACTTTCTTAAGAATTCTTGTTTTTGGATCCATGGTTGTTTCCCACAACTGATCCGCATCCATTTCACCCAGACCTTTATATCGCTGAATTTTATTATTATTATCTCGTCCAATTTCTGTTAATATCTGATTTAATTCATTATCAGAATAAGCATACCACACCTTTTTATTCTTTGTAATCTGGAATAATGGAGGGGTTGCAAGATATACATGTCCCTGTTTGATTAATTCCGGCATAAACCGATATAGGAATGTAAGTAACAGTGTTGCAATATGTGCACCATCCACATCGGCATCTGTCATAATAATAATCTTGTCATATCTTAATTTCTCAATATCAAAATCTTCATGAATTCCTGTTCCAAAAGCAGTAATCATAGCTTTGATTTCTGCATTTCCAAGAATTCTGTCTAAACGCGCCTTTTCTACATTCAAAATTTTTCCACGAAGAGGCAGAATTGCCTGTGTTGCTCTGCTTCTTGCAGTTTTAGCAGAACCTCCCGCAGAATCTCCCTCGACAATAAAAATTTCACAATTCGCCGGATTTTTATCGGAACAATCTGCCAGCTTTCCAGGAAGTCCATTTCCATCCAAAGCAGTCTTTCTGCTTCTGGTCAAATCTCTGGCCTTTCTTGCAGCGTCTCTTGCACGCTGGGCAAGAATGGATTTCTCACATATAATTCTTGCCACCTGAGGATTCTGCTCCAGAAAATATGTAAGCTGTTCACTTACCACACCTTCCACAGCTGCTCTGGCATCACTGTTTCCCAATTTCTGCTTGGTCTGCCTATCAAACTGTGGTTC
>CALWLV010000065.1 GCA_944381595.1 uncultured Roseburia sp. | reverse complement strand
GGTTCAATATATCCCAATGCTTTTAACATTTCTGCAGAAAGCACTGCACCTCCTGCTGCTCCACGCAGAGTATTGTGTGATAATCCCACAAATTTGAAATCATACACACTGTCTTCTCTCAAACGTCCCACTGAGATTCCCATACCGTTTTCATAATTTACATCCAGCTGTACCTGAGGTCTGTTATCTTCTTCCAGATACTGGATAAACTGCTTTGGTGCACTCGGAAGTTCCAATTCCTGTGGAAGTCCCTTAAAGTTTCTTAATTTCTCAATTAACTGTTCCTTGGTTGGCTTCTTATTAAATTTTACAAATACTGCTGCAGTATGTCCATCTGCAATTGGAACACGGATACACTGTGTTGTAATAACCGGAAGCTCTGCCTTCTTAATCACGCCATCTTCAATCTTTCCCCACAGTCTTAATGGTTCCTGTTCGCTCTTCTCTTCTTCTCCGCCGATATATGGAATGATATTTCCATTCATTTCCGGCCAATCCTGGAAGGTCTTTCCTGCACCCGAAATTGCCTGATATGTGGTTGCAACCACTTCTACCGGTTCAAATTCTTTCCATGCATGTAATACAGGAGCATAACTCTGAATGGAACAATTTGGTTTTACAGCCACAAATCCTCTTGTTGTACCAAGTCTTTCCTTCTGGAATTTAATCACATCATAATGCTGTGGATTGATTTCCGGCACTACCATCGGAACATCCGGTGTCCATCTATGGGCACTGTTGTTAGAAACAACCGGTGTCTCAGTCTTTGCATAGTCTTCTTCAATTTTCTTAATCTCTTCTTTGGTCATATCCACGGCACTGAACACGAAGTCAACGCTGGAAGCTACTTTCTCCACTTCATTTACATTCATCACAACCAGATTCTTCACTGCTTCAGGCATCGGTGTCTGCATCTTCCATCTGCCACCAACTGCCTCTTCATAAGTCTTTCCTGCGGAACGAGGACTTGCTGCCACTGTCACCACTTCAAACCAAGGATGATTCTCCAGCAAAGAGATAAATCTCTGACCCACCATACCTGTTGCACCTAAAATACCTACTTTTAATTTCTGACTCATGTTTCAATACCTCCCTATAGGAATACCTATAGATTTTATTCCTTTCTTTTTTACTTTCTATTATGTCACTTCTTCGAACTTGTTCGCCTTGCACGGACATTTGTTCGTCAACATGGTATATACTATACCATACCTAAAAAAAATTGCAAGTCTTTTTTTCAAAACTGGAAGAAAAACTTGACTTATTTCCTTTTTTGCATTATTATATATAAGCATTGTATTTGCTTCCATAGTTCAACGGCAAAACAGGTCACTCGTAATGTCCAGTTATCGGTTCGATTCCGATTGGAAGCTTAAAAACAGCACTTCAGATTTTGAAGTGCTGTTTTTTTATCTTATTATTTTACATTAATAGGAAATAATAATTCCACCATCACATGCATACATAGAGGAAACGCCGGCTGTATCCACAATAATCACATCTTTAAATACTGCCATTTTTAATATTTCCTCTTTCAATGCCTCTGCACGTTCCCTACAGTTGACATGACTGATGGCAAGAATTCTCTGTCCGGCATCTTTGGTGGTAGTTCCCACATGTTTTGCCAGTTTCATCAGGGCCTTCTCCATACCTCTTGCCTGATCTAACTTTGCAATGGTTCCTTCTTTCGTTCCATACATAATTGGTTTAATATTCAGAACAGACGCAACGACTGCAGTAAGTCCGGTCAGTCTTCCATTCTTTCGAAGGGTTTCCAGAGATTCTATCACAAAAAATGTTTGTCTGCCATCTCGGAATTTCAGAACCTTCTGCACGATCTCTTCAAAACTGTCACCATCTTCTGCCAGTTCAATAATCTTCTGAACCATCAGAGTTTCCCCTACCGATGCAGAACAGGAATCAAATACATAAATCTGTTTCTGATCCCCCGGATGCTCATCATAATACATGGCTTTCCCAACCTCTGCACTGTTATAGGAGCCACTTAAATTCGCAGATAATGTCACTACAAATACGCAATCATAATCTCCCTCATAAGCCTCCATATAACGTGCCGGCGATGGACAGGAAGATTTTGGTTCTTCCGTGGCCTGACTGACTTTCCTGATAAATTCCTTCTGATCAAAGGTTTCATCATCTACAATATCCTCTCCGGAAACAGTAAGCACAAGAGGAACTAATTCTACCTCTGCAAGTGATTTTAATTTTTCATCCATATCGCAACAGCTGTCAGCAACTATTTTAAATTTCATTTTTGATTCCTTCTTTCATATGCTTTTGCAATAAAACCATTTTAAATACCACAAAAGTGACTATCTTCATTTCAATATATGGTTTTCATTACTACATAATAACATTCAAGCGTATTCTTTGTCAATATATGGATGCAATTTTATAAAAATTTTCTATTCTGTCTCTCCTAACCGGAAATTCTTTTCGATATATTTCCGCAATATGTGTATGGCAATCGGTATACAATAATGTACTTCTGTCTTCCATCCCACTGACCAGACAGGTACCATAGGGATCAAATGCTGCGGAACTATGCGTATAAGACAAACCTCCTCCTTCTCCGGTTCGGTTTACTCCAACGATATAACATTGATTTTCAATGGCTCTGGCCTTTAACAGAGCATACCACTGCTCTACTCTGGATTCCGGCCAGTTTGCAATGACGAAAAGAAGTGTATTTTCCTTTGAGCTTATCTGAAATACCTCTGGGAATCGCAAATCATAGCAGATAAATCCTCCCACCGGAACTCCCTGAAAGCTCCCGGATACAATCTTATCTCGATTTTGGCAACTATATATTGTGTCTAATCAAGTTTTGTATTGCTATATTTTGTATAATTATTCTTGATATTCTATGCATTCTTTATCGTTTCGAGACTTTTTGCAAGCATTTTGCAA
This sequence comes from uncultured Roseburia sp., assembly GCA_944381595.1. Classification (GTDB taxonomy): domain Bacteria; phylum Bacillota; class Clostridia; order Lachnospirales; family Lachnospiraceae; genus CAG-303. The sequence continues at coordinate 214 of CALWLV010000065.1, read as the reverse complement.
CCACATTCAACTTCTATGCATATCATATTGCTTCAAACATTTCCTGATATATTTTGTTTTCTTCCTTGAGTTTATCAATACTTTCTTGCAACTGTTCTATAATTTGATCTCTGTCCTTGCAACATGTACTACCTGGTTTGACTTTTCTTAAACCACCATACCTATCATCAGGATACATATTATGTAATGGATCTAACCATATAACATAAAAAAT
>CALWLV010000064.1 GCA_944381595.1 uncultured Roseburia sp. | reverse complement strand
CCTGAAAAAGAAGCGTTATGCAATCGGCACAAACCCGGAAAGATATCTGGAAGAAATTATGAACTTGTAATTTTTTTGTATATTGCTTAATGCTTTGGTTGGGATACACATTCGTGCGTTTCTCGTGACTGTGTATCAAAAAAACCTTTACAGAAAGGCAGTAAAATGTTATAATGAGAGCGGTAGCATATAACTATTATTTAAAAGAAACGGGGTAATTTAAAAAATGGGAAAATATCTGAAACCTACTGTAGTTATAAACGAAGATTTAAGCGAAGGTGTCTATGCAGCCAGCGGATCATCCTCTGACTGCTGGACCATTAATGTGGTAAGCGCACAGGATTGGAATGGATCCGATCACGTATTTGAAGTCCGTTGCTCTCATAAAGCCGGATCAGATAATAGTCATAGTGCCAGTGCCATCACTGTTACCATATCATTTAATAATACACTGACAGCTGCATCTTCCGAAACCGGCAATTGTAAGTATTCCGGAAACACTTTAACATCAGTCAGAAGCGGTCATGCGAACGCAATTGATTCTGTAACGTTTAAAGTATTTGTACGGGCAAATGATGAAGCTACTACCAAGGGATTGGCAGTAACCGGTTGTACCATTACCTGTACGGAATCATAAGGCAGTGGAGCGAACAGACATCAAAGTAAAAACAGTATCGTTTTCGAACGATACTGTTTTTTACTTATGTATAAAGGAAAGGATTCCGCTATATGAAAGAACGAATTAACTTTTACATCAGTCGAATCAAAGCCGGCCGACTGAGAGAAATGAAAAAACAGATTCTCTGGATTTATCAATATGCCCGACACTACTGGCTGATTATGATTGTCTATACACTGCTTGGACTGACAGGAACAGTGACTGCACTTGTTACCAGCATATTTTCCAAAGATTTGGTCGATATGATCACCGGTCATAGAACAGGAGAAATCGTTCAGACCTTCTGTATTATGATTGGTCTGAATATTGGTTCCAATCTTCTTGGACAGCTCTCTAATTATGTCTCTTCTTATCTTAGTATGAAGGCTGATGCTGAGATAAAGGCTGATATTTTTTCCAAAATACTGGTAACGGACTGGGAATCCCTCACCAATTATCATACCGGAGATTTACTCACCCGATGGAGCGGGGATGTTTCCAATATATCAAATGGCATACTGAGTTTCCTGCCCAATCTGATTATTTATATTTTTCAGTTTATCTCAGCCTTTGCCATGGTGATATACTATGATGCAACCTTTGCTATCTTCGCCTTTCTAGGCATTCCATTCAGTCTTATACTATCGAAAACACTGCTAAAACGCATGGTGGACAATAATGAGCAAAGTGCAGCTATGGGAGCAAAGATGTCCGGATTTAACCAGGAAACTTTTTCCAATATCCAGACAATCAAAGCTTTTGACCTGATTTCTCTTTACATCAAACGACTGAAGCAATTACAAAAAGAATATATGGATATGAGACTGAATTTCCAACGTATGTCCATCTGGTCGTCTCTGCTTCTCTCCACTGTGGCACTTCTGGTATCCTACTCTTCTTATGGATGGGGAATTTACCGTGTATTCACCGGAAACATCAGTTATGGAACTATGACCATGTTCTTAAGTCTTTCGGGAACTTTAACCGGTACCGTTAATAATTTAACTTCCCTGATTCCATCTGCAATCAGCCTGACCACTTCAGCGGGAAGATTGATGGATATTGTAGAAATGCCAAGGGAAGATTTTTCACAAAACGACGCCGTGCTTGCCTTTGAACAGAAACACCGGGACAAGGGAATCAGCCTGCAGGCCTCCCATCTTTCCTATTCCTACCAGAATGGTACAAATGTGTTTCAAGACGCTTCCTTCTGTGCTCATCCTCATGAGGTCATTGCACTGGTGGGACCTTCCGGAGGGGGAAAAACTACTCTGATTCGTCTGGTGCTCGCTTTAATGCAGCCTCAGTCTGGAACAGTTCTTCTATCTGGAGGGGGAACAACTCCTTCTGATGAGAATTTAGAAAGTATTCCTCTGACACCTGCTGCCAGAAAATTATTTTCCTATGTTCCACAGGGAAACACCATGTTTTCCGGAACCATTGCGGAAAATATGAAAAATGTAAAGCCGGATGCCACCGACGAAGAAATTATCACAGCATTAAAACTTGCCTGTGCATGGGATTTCGTCAGTGCCCTGCCGGATGGGATACACAGCGAGATAAAAGAACGGGGAGGCGGTTTCTCCGAAGGTCAGTCCCAACGTCTCTCAATTGCCAGAGCCCTGATTCGTAAGTCTCCTATTTTACTTTTAGATGAAGCCACTTCTGCACTGGACATGAAAACAGAACGTCAGGTACTGAGTAATATTATGAAAGATGACTATCCAAGAACCTGTATTGTAACCACTCACAGGCCTTCCGTACTGGCAAGCTGCCAAAGGGTCTATGCCATCCGGAATAAAGAATGTACCTTAATGAGTAATCAGGAAATTCAAGAACTAATGCATTATAAATAAAATTTACAAGAAATCAGCACAAAATGCTATTCGTCAGAAGAAGCATTGACAAAAGAAGCTGATTGGTTACTATGAGAAGTTTGGATTTCAGAATCGGGGAAAATCCCAATCTACCCTTGCCGGTCAGGTCTGGTATGACATGGTTCTTCTTTTTTAATGTAAAGTATCAATCATATTCTCCCACTGGGCTATCACATATTTCATCTGAAATTTATCCAGATTTCTTCTGGCATTTTGTCCCATTTTCCTGCGTACCTCCTCATTTTCAATTAGAAAATGAATCTTTTCTGCCATCTCATCACAGTCAAAGGGAGGAATCAGATACCCCTCTCTTTCATTCTCAATCAATTCTCTGGGACCGTCATTGACATCAAAGCTTACACATGGGACTCCCTGAACTCTTGCTTCTAACAGACAAAGGGAAAGTCCCTCCCCCTTTGATGTCAAAATACATACTTCCGATTTTCGCAGATAATCCTCCACATTTGTTACATTACCGCACAGGATTACCCGGTTCTCCAAACCGGATAGTTTTATTTCCTTCTCCATCTCTTGTCTCAGACTTCCTTCTCCCAGAATCAGCCATTTCCATTCCGGATGTTTTTCCAAAACCAGCTTTGATACCTTCAGTAAATACTCCATTCCCTTTTCCGGAACCAGCCTTGAAACGGTTATCAGCCATTTTTCTTTCTGTTCTTCTCCTGTTTCTTCCAGCTCTTCTTCCGGTTCCGGAACCGGATTATATATGGTTTCTATATTCGTGGTCCGATGAAGAACCTGTTGATACAAGTCTTCGCTCTGTTTGGTCAACGTGATAACATAATCTGTCTTTTTTGTACTGTATTTCAGGATCCATCTTCGATATGGAACCGACATCTCAAAATCAAAGGCAAAATGATCCCAGGAAATAATCTTAACAGGAAGCCCACGGGATGCCGGAATGGATAACACATCGAGAACCAGATCCACATCCACCAGGATATGAATTCCATGCTCCTGTAGAAATTTTCGCAGTTTTGGAAGGTATCTGACATATCCTGGGCCCGGATTCCTCCACTTCTCTCCCAGATGATAACAGGAAATCTGCGGTGCAATGGGAAAGAATGAGGTCTCCCTCTGTTTTGCAAGACTCAAAAACAGAATCTCATATTCTTTGTTCTTTGCCAGTTCATTGGCTATGGTGATTGCCACCCGTTCCGTTCCGCCACTTCTGGTAATATCTCCTGAAAAAAAACAGATTTTTTTCATTTTTTCTCACCTCGGTTTCCTTTTTTTGCTTCAGGCATGAGTCCAAGTTCTTTGATCCATGCACTTCGTGTTTTGGTTCTCTGAATAATCTGACGTAAAGAAATATTTCTTCTGGTGTGATTTCGATACAGAAAGCCCACAAACAGCGTAATCCACAGCACAGGCCATAATAATACACATTTGGAGCTTCGCGGATAGGTAATTTTCATCTGATGATGAAATTCTCTGGCATATGCCAGGATACCATTTCCCTGAACCACCACCATTCTATCACTGCTGGAGTTTCCAAATTCTTCCGCCTCAAATATTTCCTGAAGAAGTCTGTCCAGGGAACTGTCCCTGTTTTCCTCATCCTTCAGCAGAAAGCTTACTCTCTCCTTGTTCAATCCCAGATACTGAACACAAAGTTCTGTAATCATACGGACAAATTCCATGATGCCACATTCCCTGACAGCTTCCACAAATACCTGCTGTTCTTCTCTGCATACCTCTCTGTTCCAGAACACCACCCAGTCACACAGCAGCTTCAACCCAAATCCTGCGGTCATAAAATGCTGCAGCATATGCACCACCAGATAAAATGCCTGACAGCCATCGGTCAATACAGGCAAGGAAATTCCCAATATCTTTTTTTCTTTCTTTCGCTGAAAAAAATCCTCCTTTTTCCACTTCAGATATTCATCGATATGGGAATTATCCGTGGTTTTTGACAACATGGTATGCAGTTCCACATCAATCCCTTCCGGTGAGGCAAACACGATATGATGGTCCGACCACTGTTCTTCCGTCTTTCGAAACCCCACCTTGTTCATGATTGAATCAATCTTACGCTTGTGTTTCTTATAGGATTCAATCAACAAATCTACATCTCCCGACTTGCGCAATTCCGGCTCCGGATAATACACAGACACCGCAGGACCTTTTAAAACGATGACGGGGATTCCTTCTCTTTGTAACTGTTCTGTCAGATATTTGGTTAGAAACAAGAGCCGATAGCTTTGCTGAACAATCTGACGGGATTTTCTGACAATCCACTGCTTCTGCCCCTCCTGAATGGAGTTTCCCTGCACGAGAGGATATAACAGGGACAACACCTGATGTTTGTCTGCGATATGAAGCATTTGATTGATTGTTTGATCGTCCTCACCCTGTATTTCTATCTCCTGCCTGCCCTGCAATACCTCTGCCAATACCTTACACAGCAGCTGTTCTTCTTTTTTTTGTGTCATGGTTATTTCTCCTCATGCTTTCTAAATACGATACTCTCAAGCTTTTCTTTCATCAATTTCATTTCTCTGGTCTTGAAGTAGGCTAGAGAAAACAATAGATTGGGTACCAGGATGCATATCGGAAGTCTCATAAGAAACACTTTCATCACACTGCCGCTGATATTCTGACATAACAAATGTGTCACAAGTCCGGCCAGACATATGACCGCTGTATAGCATCCATATTTGAGAAAATAATTTTTGATTTTCTCTTTTAACCCATATTTATACAGGATATAAGGTTCTATCCAGAAGGAAATCAACATGGTACTGAGGAATGTCCCTGCAAAAACTCCAAAAGTTCCCAGCCGTTTGGCTAACACAATGGAAATAATCAGGTTCAGCACAGCCTCCGCAATGGATTTGTATCTGTCATACCGGAACAATCCCAGAGAATCCCGGAATATCAGAGTTGCCTGTCTCATACCTGTCACAAAAAAATTTAAGCACAAGACAAATACCACATCATTCTGAAATACATACTGTTTTCCAAAGCTGATTTCCACAAAGAGACTCAGCAATTCATATAGACAAATTGCTGCAAATCCATACATCCACTGTCCAAGAAAAAAGGATGTCTCAAATATTTTCCGTATATATGAGGAATCCTTCT
>CALWLV010000063.1 GCA_944381595.1 uncultured Roseburia sp. | reverse complement strand
TGACGGTATTGATATCAGAAGACTGGGGCTTAGTGCAGATGGAAAACGGCATATTGAAATTGAAACAAATTTGAGATATTTACCGGTAAATGAAAATAATCTGGCATATAAAGCAGCAGCACTTTTGATGGATGAATTTGATATTCAGGAAAGTATCCATATCAAGATCAAAAAGTTAATTCCTGTGGCAGCCGGAATGGCAGGTGGAAGCGCAGACGCAGCAGCAGTGATGAAGGGACTGAACCGGATGTTCGGGTTAAAACTTTCCAAAAAAGAACTGATGCGGCGTGGTGTAAAACTGGGAGCAGACGTACCATACTGTATTATGGGAGGAACAGCGTTAGCAGAGGGAATCGGGGAGATACTGACTCCCCTTCCTTCCATGCCTTCCTGTCATATTATACTGGCAAAACCAGCAATCAATGTATCTACCAAGGCAGTGTATACTGCTCTTCAGGTAGATAACATCAAGCATCATCCTGATATTGATGGATTGATAAAGGCCATCAAAAAAGAGAATTTGTATGATATGGCGGCTAAGATGGGAAATGTTCTGGCCGATGTAACGGAACCTATGCATCCGGTGATTGGGGAAATTCGTCAGCGGATGATGGAACTGGGAGCGGTCAATGCCATGATGAGTGGAAGCGGTCCTACAGTTTTTGGATTATTTGATGAAAAGGGAAAGGCGGAACATGCCTATCAGGTATTGAAACCGGATGAAAGATGCAAGCAGGTATATATTACAGACGGAGGATTAAAAGATGAAAGATATTAGTTTGAATACCAATGAATATCTTCCCCTCAGGGAAGTGGTGTTTAATACACTCCGAGAAGCAATTCTTACAGGAGAGCTGGAACCCGGGGAACATCTGATGGAAGTGAAGCTTGCCAATAAACTGGGAGTCAGCCGTACCCCAATTCGCGAAGCGATACGAAAGCTGGAACTGGAAGGGCTTGTGGTCATGACACCGCGGAGAAGTGCACAGGTTGCGCAGATTACAAAGGAAGACCTGACAGATGTTTTGGAGGTCAGAAGAGTGTTGGAAAGTCTGGCCATTGAGCTCTGTTGTAAAAACAGAACAGAGGAGGATCTGGAGGCTCTGAGAGAGAATCTTCAAAATTTTACGGGATGCGTCAGAAGCAACGATTTAACTGCCATTGCAAGAACAGACGTACAGTTTCATGAAATTATCTACAATGCTACCGGGAATAAAAGACTAAATCAGATTCTTTATAATTTAAGAGAGCAGATGTATCGTTATCGTCTGGAGTATATCAAGGATCAGCATACCAGAAATACACTGGTACAGGAGCACCGGGAAATCATCGAAGCAATGGAGGCAAGGGATGTAGAACGGGCCAGGAAAGCCATCTTGACGCATATTGATAATCAGGAACAAACGATTTTGATAAATATGGATAAAACCTCTAAATAATCCGTAAAGTATATCCGATATAATTTATAGCACAGAAGATGTGCGGCTGGAAATGACAGACAGCAATAGGTCTTTTAACAAAGCAAGACGCATGGATGCGGGAAAAGAGGTAGTTATGAGTGTAAATGGAGTTACATCGTATGGCGTTGATTACAAGGCATATGAGAATGTCAGTAAGACCCAAAAGGAGACAAGTAAACAGAGAAAAACAGAAACAGCAGAAGTGACCTATTCTTCTAAAATGAGCGACAGTGAACGTGCTGAGCTGGTGGAAAAGCTGAAAGCAGACAGTCAAAGACAGATTGACAGCTTTAAGAGCATGGTTCAGGATATGTTCCGGAAACAGGGACTGGCTGTACAGAATTCCGATGATATGTGGAAAATGCTGGCAAGCGGCAATTTCACAGTAGATCAGGCAGCAGCAGAAAAGGCACAGGCCATGATTTCTGAAGATGGATACTGGGGTGTGAACCAGACTTCGGACAGAATTTTTGAGATGGCCAAGGCATTATCCGGTGGAGATGAAGAGGGAATGGATGAAATGTTAAAAGCATTTGAGAAAGGTTTCCGTCAGGCAACCAAAGCCTGGGGCAGAGCATTGCCGGATATTTCACAGCAGACTTACGATGCTGTGCAGGAAAAATTCAAGGCATACAAGGAATCCTTGCAGACATCCGCTGTAGAGGAATAATGCTGTTAGCTAAAACAGAATAATAGAAATGAACATTCCTGCCGTGGAGTACGACTCTCCGGCAGGAATTTTTATGGATGAAACAGTTCCTTTTTGCATATATTAGTGATAACAGAGTTTTAGCCGGGTGTTGAAATTGAAAAAAAGAGTGGTATGGTTTCTCAGCATATTTTTAACGGGCATTCTATTTGGCTGTACGGTTCAGAATTATGATACAGAAAAAGAAAAAGATGTGGATTATACCATAGTGACAGAGGATGAGATGCCGGAGGAAATACAGAAGCTACTCTCTGAGTCACAAGAGGAAAATTTTCGAAAAACATACAGTGACAGGGACTATCTGTATCTCATTATCGGATATGGAGCCCAGCCGACCAGTGGCTACAGCATAGAAGTACAGGAGGTATATGAATCTTCCAATGCCGTTTATATTACCACCATGTTAAAAGGACCTTCCCGCACGGAGAAAGTGTTTGAAACCGTAACTTATCCCAGCGTTGTGGTAAAAATTGCCAATACAGAAAAACCGGTGGTATTCCGGTAGAGGGGCATATTTTTTTTAATTCTTCATATATATGTAAATAGAAAAAGACGCATTGTTATCATAAAAAATGGAGGAATGTATGGAACTGTCCAAATCTTTGATACATATGAACAATCTGAAAGGGCAGATTGTGACACAGATTACGCTGGATGATGATTTTAATGTGCCGGATGCCAAGGCGGATATTGACAAGTATATTACCAGGGATGCACTGGTACATATTGAGAGTGCCAAGGCAAGCGAAGGAAGAGTCAATGTCCGTGGGAAAATGGATTTTAAAATACTTTATGAAGGTGGGAATGAAAAAAAGTTCATACATAGCATAGAAAATTCCATCCCCTTTGATGAAATCATAAACGGGGATAAAATCGGCAACCATGATGTTGTGCATGTAAAATGTGATATTGATGACCTGAATATTGGGATTATTAACACCAGAAAGATTAGTGTGAGAGCAGTCCTGACGTTTACGATTTCAACAGAGGAAATGTGCGATATGGAATCGGTAGAGGAAATCGTGGAAGATCCGGCGGTGCATTATTTAAGAAGAACAGAACCAATGTTACAAATAGTAGTGAACAAGAAAGATACCTATCGTATCCGGGAAGACATTGAGTTGCCGTCCAATAAGCCAAACATTTCGGAAATTTTATGGAGTACGGTAACATTGAACAATATTTCTACAAAATTATATCCGGAAAAGGTGGGAGTCAGTGGTGAACTGGTATTATTCCTGCTATATGAGGATGAAGAGGAAGATACACCCGTACAATATCTGGAATCTGCAGTTCCTTTTGATGGAGGAATAGATGTGGCCGGATGTGATGAAGATATGATAGGGGACATTGAAGCCTCTATTTCCAGTATCAATGTCAATTTGAAACCGGATTATGACGGGGAACAGCGGATGATTGAGCTGGAAGTGGTTCTGGAGCTTGGGATGAGGGTGTACAGAGAAGATGAACTGCCAATTCTTTGTGATGTCTATTCCCTCAGGGATCAGTTAAAACCTTCTTATCAGGAAATCTCTTACAGCAGGCTGATTATGAAGAATCTGTCAAAATGTAAAATAAATGATAAACTGAAATTAAACAAAGATTCCGGTCACGTCATGCAGCTTTTGAGTGCACAGGGAACAGCGAATATTGAAGATATCTATGTGGAACAAAAAGGCATTCGTGTGGAGGGAATCGTAAAGATAAAAATCATGTATGTTTCCTCAGATGACAAAATGCCATTTAACATTGCGGATGAAGTCGTTCCGTTTTCTCACCTCATTGTGGCAGAAGGAGTGACAGAACAATCCATGTCCTTTATCCGTCCATCCCTGGAACAGATTTCCGCAGTGATGTCCGGCAATAATGAAATTGAAGTGAAGTGTTCTGTGGTATTGGACGCTCTGATTATGGAAAACTGCACGTCCCGGTTTATCACAGATGTGGAAAGTATGCCTTTTGACATGGAAAGACTGCAGAATATTCCAAGCATGGCAGGATATGTAGTAAAAAATGGGGATACGCTCTGGCAGATAGCCAAGAAATATTGCACTACCATAGATTCCATTATGAAAATCAATGAATTAAAAAATGAGAACATTCATAAGGGAGATATGCTGGTCATTATAAAAGAAACTCCATAAATATGCAGGGGAAACATCTTTGCAAAGAATGTTTCCCCTGTTCTTATTTCTTGTTTTACTGTTTGCAATAAGCGGTCAATGTATCGTCTTTTACATCAATAATAATTCGGTCACCCTGTGAAACATTCCCTTCCAGAATGACTCTTGCAGCCAAAGTTTCCACATACTTCTGGATATAACGTTTTAGTGGTCTGGCACCATACATAGGGTCATATCCATGGTCAGCGACAAATGTCTTTGCAGAATCGGTCAGTTCTATGGTTAAATCTTTTTCTGCAAGACGTTTGTTGATATCGGCTACAATCAAGTCTGTAATCTTACTGATGTTCTCCTTTGTTAATGGCTTAAACATAATGATTTCATCCAGACGGTTTAAAAACTCAGGACGGAAGTGAGCTCTTAAGTCGGTCATGACAAGCTGTTCGCTTTCCGTACTAATTTCGCCATTTGCATCAATACCTTCCAGCAGATAAGAAGAACCGATATTGGAGGTCAGGATAATAATGGTATTCTTGAAGTCTACCGTACGTCCCTGTGAATCGGTAATCCGGCCGTCATCCAGTACCTGAAGAAGGATATTAAAGACATCAGGATGAGCTTTTTCGATTTCGTCAAAAAGTACGACAGAGTAAGGTCTTCTTCTGACTGCTTCCGTAAGCTGACCGCCTTCGTCATATCCGACATATCCCGGAGGAGCTCCGATAAGACGGGATACGGAATGTTTCTCCATATATTCCGACATATCAATACGAACGATATTCTGTTCGTTGTCAAAGAGATTTTCAGCCAGTGCTTTCGCCAGTTCTGTTTTACCTACACCGGTCGGTCCTAAGAATAAGAAGGAGCCGATTGGTTTGGTTGGATCTTTGATACCGGCCTTGGAACGGATGATGGCCTCGGTTACTTTGGTTACTCCTTCCTCCTGTCCAACCACACGTTTGTGCAGGGCGTCAGCCAGATGAAGTGTTTTATTCCGTTCGGATTCGGTCAGTTTCGATACCGGAATACCGGTCCATCTGGAAATAATCCGTGCGATTTCTTCTTCCGTTACACTTTCTCTTACCAGGGATAAATCCTGATTTTTCACTTTTTCCTCTTCGGCAGCCAATTCTTTATTCAATGCAGGCAGTTTGCCGTATTGAATTTCCGCTACTTTTTCCAAATCATAATTTCTCTGTGCAATCTGGATTTCATTATTTGCAGCTTCAATTTCTTCTCTTAATTTCCGCAGTTTTTCAACAGAAGCTTTCTCG
>CALWLV010000062.1 GCA_944381595.1 uncultured Roseburia sp. | reverse complement strand
GGCCTGTAATCGCCACATCCAGGATTGACCGCTATGACGGAGATTCTGTTACGTTTCACTACAACCGCCATGAAGATGACGCATATGTGGAAGAAACTCTCCCTGTTATGGATTTCATCAAACGATTAATCCGTCACATTCCAGAAAAACATTTTAAAATGATCCGATACGGCGGTCTGTATGCAAGACACCGTAAGATTGATTCAAAACTTCACCATGTAATCTCAAAAGAAAAACACAGAATATACCGCAGCTTTACACAATGGCGAACCGCTATTCTTCTCTCTTTTGGTTATGACCCTTTGTATTGTCCTGAATGTAATCACAAAATGGAGCTCCTGGAACTCTATTACAACCACAAACGCATATCCCTCGAAGAAATGTACGAGAAAGCAATGTCCAAATCTCGTGGAAAGCGTTCCTCTGCATAGTGTTTCTATGCTATAATCCTCCCAAAGGAGGATGCTTGCTATGAAACCGGATATCGAGGCACTGCGCAAAAAATACATGGAAAACCCACCGGAGGGAATGACATCCGAGGACATTCGCCATATGAGCGAGGATGACCTTCTGGATATGGATTACTTTTTAAATGAAGATGACCCATTTGACGATTTGTTTGGTGAAGAAGGTTTCTATATCTTCTAAATTCAACCATCGTCTTATTGTCATGTGCATTCCCTGTTGATCTAACATATGTTCGATCTGCAGGGTTTCTTTTCCCCCTTATCCAAAATCGGAATTTCCTATAAAGCAAAAAAATAAGCGTACCACTATTTCTAATGATACGCTTATCGTATTTAACTGTTAATCAAGGTCTATGAATACCCTTACAGTGGTATCTCTCCACTGATTTTTCCTTACATACTGTCCGTTAGCCTTTCGATAGGCTGCTGTCTGCTCGAAACTAATCGGCAATTCAAAGGAAAGAGAACTCCTACCTATTTGCGATAGCTGCCTGTGCAACTGTTAATAAATACAATCGCAAAATAATTCTACCACTATTTTCTCTTAAAATGGTTCTTCTAAATCCGTTATATCTTCCTTTTCATTTAATAAACCATTTGAAATTAAATATTCCTCATGTTCATAATATATCATATCATAAAAATCATCTGCATCTTTTAATTCAACAAAATCTGTTGCTCGTTTTTCTATCATATCTGGTAGTTCTTTATATATTTTGTTACTGTTATATGCTTTTACGACATCTGGAAATAGGCAAAGTGTCGATTCAGATAATTTTTGTAAATAACTTATACATTTGTTCTTATAATTCTTTTCTATAGAATCTACATAAGCTACATAACCACGTATTTTATCATTCATAGTGTAATCACCAGTGGCTACTTCATAATGTATCATTGCACGTATACTTTTTTTGATTTCTTTGGGAGCCTTTAATAAACTATCATTTATCGTTACACCTAATACTACCTTATGACTTTTAGGTGTCATGAAAACAGTTTTCTTTTGATTTAAACAAAAGCCCTCATCTTCGACTATCTTTTTAACCATGCCGTATATTTTTCTTAATAATTCTCTATCATCACAAGAAAATGTCAAATCATCAGCATACCTTGTATATACAATATTCCTTTTATTGCAATACCCTGCTATCCTCAAATCTAATTTTCTACAAATCAAATTAGCAAGATACGGCGATGTAACAGCTCCTTGTGGCAATTCATCATCAACAACACATATGTTTGTTAGTAAATTTGATACATCAGCATTATATCCTATATTTGCAAAAGCATAATACACTTTCTCTCGCTTAATCGAAGGATAAAAATCCTTTAAGTCTAATTTAAATACATATAAATTGTTTTTATGTTTTTCCGCACAACACACCAATGGAGAGCCTTTTCGGTCTCCTTTCGTAAATCCATATGAATATTGTGATGCTTTTATCTTATATAAGATATTTTCCAAAACCCATCTTTGAACTATCTTTAACGATAGGGACGGCGCATTAATTTTTCTTTTATCACCATCTTTTTTTTCAATAAAAAAAGTTTTGTATCTTCCTTCAGCATCCTGTTTTGTTAACCAATAAACAAGTTTTCCACTTAAACTTAATTCCTTAACCAAATCATCAAAACAAGTCAACATTGGAAGTCTTAAAGACTCAATAACTGTTTTATTACTATACTTTTTCATAAAATTAGCACCACTTCCTTACCTTAAATCTCTTTGTCTCCAATCAATGGAGGAAGTTCACTGTCGTGGAGTTTCTCCATTGATTGGAGTAACTCTGTGTTTGTTAATTTTCTTAGGAAGACGAACCATCTTCCGTAAACAGATATGTATCTGTAACGTTCTAAGAAAGCAGTGCTAATAATATTGACTATATATAATTTTCAATCTTATTTTATCAATAGTCCTCGTCCTATTTTCTAAAGAAACATATGATAAAAGAAGATTAGCAAAACCATATCCTTTATCTGTAAGCTTATATTGGATTACTTTCCCAGCGGACTCTTCTTTTTTAATCAAGCCTTCTTTAAACAATCTTTTTATTGCAGATGAATAAATAATATCAAATTCTTCTATATTGTACTTCATTTTATATAAATCCTTTAGAATTGCTACCAACGTCTTTACATTTAATTCTTGATAGAAGTACAACAATAATATTATAAAATAATATTGACCAGAAATCAAGTTTAAGTCTTTGAGTTTTGGTTCTTTCCTTTTATACCCTAAATACCAAAATCTGTTTCTCAAATACTTTTTAATCTTTTCTACGGCTTCATCAATATTGTTATTGAAATAAATTACGTTATTTTTATTTTTCATTCTGACATACTCTACAGGTCCTTGCCTAATAAAACTTTTGGCATTTTTATATTTTGTTTGCAATAAAACTACTACTTTTTCTAACGTCTCACTATTATTAACAAATGCTCCTAATTCTGTGAACGAACCGGGGCTTTCGCAAACAATCAAGATTATGTCGCTGTTGCTTGCCAAAAACTTTTCTAATGTTAGTAAATCATATTTCTTTCTATTAAGCATCTCCATAAACATATCTTCGGGATATAATATCGATAAATTGGCATTATCTTCTAATTTGCCCCTGATAATATCTCTATAAGAAGTTTTTTCTTTTGTACTTGCTGCACCGCATAAAAAAAGGTCAATGTTCCCGTGCTGTATGTTGCAAAATATTTCATTATATATTTCATTCACTATATCGAAATTTTCCATCAACAAATTTCCCCTCCTTTCGTAGAAAAATACTGTTTATTTAATAACTTCAAAATGCTGCAACGCATCCTTTATCGCTTCAACCTTTTCTGCTGTCGGATGCTTCCTCGGCTGTTTCAATT
>CALWLV010000061.1 GCA_944381595.1 uncultured Roseburia sp. | reverse complement strand
ACCAAACAGATAAAATCAACAGCATTATAATATAGCACATATCGTTACAAAGAGAAAAACGGCTACAAGATCCGTATTTATTGGGATCATAGCCGTTTTTTCATTTCCCAACTGTCAAAGATGGGATAATATCCCCTCTGATGTCAACTTCCAATTTCCAAGTTTCAGTTTTCCCTTGTAAAAAGCAAGCAAGTTGTATATACTATATAAATGAACTGAAAGATTTTACCATCTTTTCATAAGTGAAATGATTAAGAAAGGATAAAAAACTATGAATTTAAAAGGACGTCATTTTTTAACATTGAAAGATTTTACTCCGGAGGAAATTCAGTACTTAATTGACTTTTCCGCATATTTAAAGGATAAAAAGAAGAAAGGGATTCTGGTCGATGAATTAAAGGGCAAAAATGTGGCTCTTATTTTTGAAAAGACAAGCACCAGAACCAGATGCTCTTTTGAGGTTGCTGCCCATGATCTTGGAATGGGAACTACATATTTGGATCCATCAGGCTCCCAGATTGGCAAGAAAGAAAGTATTGCTGACACGGCAAGAGTTCTCGGCAGAATGTATGAAGGAATTGAATACCGCGGATATGGTCAGGAAATCGTGGAAGAATTGGCAAAATATGCCGGTGTTCCGGTATGGAATGGCCTGACCAATGAAGACCATCCTACCCAAATGATTGCTGATCTTCTTACCATTCAGGAACATAAAGGAACTTTAAAAGGTCTCAAATTCGTTTATATGGGGGATGCACGCTACAATATGGGAAATGCACTGATGATTGCCTGTGCAAAGATGGGACTTCACTTTACTGCCTGCGCACCAAAGGAATATTTCCCAAACGAAACACTGGTAAAGGAATGTGAAGCATATGCCAAAGTTTCCGGTGGAAGTATCACATTGACAGAAGATGTGACAACTGGTACAAAGGATGCCGATGTAATTTATACCGATGTATGGGTATCCATGGGAGAACCGGACGAGGTATGGGAAGCACGAATCAAAGACCTGCTTCCATATCAGGTAAATAAGAAGGCCATGGAAAAAGCAAAACCGGATGCTATTTTTATACACTGTCTGCCTGCATTCCATGATTTAAAAACTACCATTGGCAAAGAAATCAGCAAAAAATTTGGCCTGGAGGAAATGGAAGTGACCGATGAAGTATTCGAATCTTCCCAGTCCGTTGTTTTTGACGAAGCGGAAAACCGGATGCACTCCATCAAGGCGATTATGGCTGCCACATTAGGCATGGAAATGAAGTAAGGTGAATCTATGGCAAAGAATTCTTTACGACGCAGGAACTGGCGGGAACACGGAATACTAATTGACTGGATTAATGTTGTACTAAGTGTTCTAATCCTTGTCTCCAGCGTATTTCTCATGATTGATATCCACAAATATATGTTTATGTTTCCGGTGATTTTCTTTCTTTCCGGAATCATGAATATTTGTCTGGGAATCAAAAAATATAAAATGGATCAATATGCTGCCAGCATCATCTCCATTGTGGCAGCATTGCTCCTCATTGCTCTGAGCATTTTTGCTCTCATTGTTGTTTTATAAAGGATGAAAGATATGAAATCAGAAATTCTTTCTTTATTAAAAAATACGTCCGACTATCTTTCCGGACAGAAAATCTGTGACACTTTAGGTGTCTCCCGCACAGCGGTATGGAAAATAATCAAACAGTTAAAAGAGGAAGGATACGTCATAGATTCCGTCAACAACAAAGGCTATCGCCTTTTATCCTGTCCGGATATTTTATCAAAAGAAGAGATTTTTTCTTCTCTGGAATTGGCCGGGACAAGCTTTGTCCGGAAAATCATTTATCTGAACGAAGTAGATTCTACCAATACCAGAGCAAAACTGGAAGCGGAAAATGGTGCCTGTGACGGCACTCTGATTGTTGCCGATGAACAGACAAAGGGAAAGGGCAGACGAGGCCGGTCTTTTTCCTCTCCAAAGGGTGTTGGAATTTTTATGACCCTTATATTGAAACCGGAGATTCTTCCTCAAAAGGCCTCCATGCTTACATTGATTGCCGGACTGGCCGTATGTAATGGCATTCGTCAGGTCACAGACCTGGACGTGAAAATCAAATGGCCCAACGATATCGTATATAATGGCAAAAAAATCTGCGGGATTCTTACAGAAATGAGTGCCGAGATGGATTATGTAAACCACATTGTGGTTGGAATCGGAATTAATGTAAACCATTCCGATTTTCCGGAAGAGATAAAGGATGTTGCCACTTCTCTTTATCTGGAAACGGGAAGGACCTTTCGACGCAGCGACTTAATCTCTGCCGTGATAAAAGAATGGGAATCATATTATGAGATTTTCCTGAAAACCAAGGATTTGTCTCTTTTAAAAGAAGACTATAATTCCCGAATGATTAATACAAACAAGAAAGTACTGGTAATCCGCGGAGATGACAGCTATGAAGCAGTGGCAAGAACCATCGATGCTGACGGGGAACTGTTGGTGGAAAAGGATGGTGCCCTTGTGAAAGTCATGTCAGGGGAAGTATCGGTACGAGGAGTATATGGCTATGTATAATGAAGATTATGTAACATTATGTGGCTCCAGCGGCTACGAGAAAAAATTTTATTTCAACGAGGCATTTGATAATCTGCCGGATTCCATCAAAGATGAGTTAAAAATCATGTGTGTATTGTTTACCGAAGAAGTAAGTTGTGTACTCACACTGGATTTCGATGAGGAGGGAACCCTTCATTTCAATGTGCGTACCGAAGAGGATGATCTTCTCTTTGATGATATCAGCTGTGGATTAAAAATAAAAGAAATGCAGATGAAGAAAAAGGAATTATTAGAATCCCTGGAATTGTATTATAAAGTATTTGCTTTGGGAGAAAGTCCTGATTTGGAGGAACCTTCATGAGAGAACTCAAAATCGGAAATGTGACAATTCCCGGAATTCTTGCCCTTGGTCCCATGGCCGGCGTGACAGATACCGTCTACCGCCAGCTTTGCAAAGAACAGGGATGCTCCCTTTTATACAGCGAAATGGTAAGCGCCAAAGCTATTCTTTATAAGAATAAAAATACCACTCCCCTGCTTGCCGCCTCAGAAAGTGAACGTCCTTTGGCAGTACAGCTCTTTGGCAGCGAACCGGATATTATGGCAGAGATTGCTTCACAAATTGAATCGGGACCTTATGATATCATTGATGTAAATATGGGATGTCCGGTGCCAAAAATTGTCAATAACGGAGAGGGTTCTGCCCTGATGAAAAATCCAAAACTGGCTGGTGAGATTATTTCTGCCATGGCAAAGAAATGTACAAAACCCATAACCATCAAAATACGAAAGGGGTTCAACGATTCCTCCATAAATGCAGTGGAAATGGCTAAAATCGCCGAGGCAAACGGAGCCAGTGCCATAGCGGTCCATGGAAGGACAAGGGAACAGTATTATTCCGGCCAGGCTGACTGGGATATCATCCGTCAGGTAAAGGAAGCAGTAAAGATTCCTGTTATTGGAAATGGCGATATTACAAGTCCTGAAACAGCCCAATCCATGCTGGAAGAAACCGGTTGTGACGGTATTATGATTGGGCGGGCTGCCAGAGGAAACCCCTGGATTTTCAAACGTGTCAGCCACTATCTGGAAACCGGGGAAATCCTTCCCCTCCCTTCCACAGACGAAATGCTGGATATGATACTGCGGCATGCAAAAATGCTCATTGATTTCAAGGGTGAATATACGGGAATCCGTGAGATGCGTACACACATCTGTTTCTATGTATCCGGTATGCGCCATGCCAATGACATCCGCAGACGGATTAATACCATCGAACATTATGAAGAACTGGAAGATTTATTAAGAAAGGACATAAGTTTATGATTTCAAGCGGTTACCATAAAATAAAATGGGGTATTTTAATCAGTGTCATCCATATCTATTTATTTGGAAGTTTTGAAATTTTACCTGCATTTATTGGATATTTTTTGATTATGCAGGGAGTATCGGCCATCTGTGAAGAAACCGGTCTGGAATATATGAAACCATTGAAAGCAGAAAGCACCAGACTGTTTCTCTTCTCCTGTATCTATTGGATTGCAGGAATTTTCCTTGGATATCAGCTGGCACTTGGCAAATTAATTCTGTTGGTATTCTATTTATTTGATGTTCTGTTCTTTGGAAATCTGTTAAACAAAACAGTCAAATACTTAAAAGAACAGATGCGTCTGGACGAGGCGGACAAGCTCCGGA
>CALWLV010000060.1 GCA_944381595.1 uncultured Roseburia sp. | reverse complement strand
CTGACACTGACATATCGCCAATCTCTCTTCTGGTAAACACCGATTTCAGCTCCCGTGGTGATTCCATATTGCCCCTTCCACAATTCGATAATCCACTCCCGTCCATCATAAAAAAAATGGATGGGTTCGCAGTCAAAAACCATATTCATAAAAGATGCCAGCTTATCATATGCTTTCACATACCCCATTTCCCTCTGCCAGGAATTTATCCGAGAATAAAAATAGTCCTGATTACATTCGTATAAAAATCCATACGGTGCAATCAGTCGTTCCACATCTTCTATTTTTTCTCTGCAGCATGTGCCCCGTACTTTTTCCTGTGCCCAACGTAATTTACAGCGGAACAGGCAAATTTTAAGAATTAGGATAATCAAAACAAAAATGATGATTCCAATCAGATAAATTATTTTCATATCTTTCTTTCCCTTCGTCGTTCTCCCTACTAATATATGCATTTCCCCCTTGCCTGCCCGAAAAAAAGCAACTGCACCTTTTCTTCTCCCATGCATATATTAAACATGAACAATCTATTTCATTGCCATACGCAATCTTTGGAGGAAATATGGATAACAATTACTTTGGTAATATTTGCTACTGCAGAAAATGCAACGGAATTGTGCATACAATCAAAAAGGGCGATACACTTTATCTGTTAAGCCGTTATTATAATGTTCCCATTGGGGAAATTATGAATGCAAACCGAAATATGAATGTATACAATCTGCGCATTGGTGACGAGCTCTGCATTCCAATCCGACGCAGTGATATGCTTCGGGACACCATAAATGAATCCTCAATGGAAGAATCCACCCCTTCCGATAACATATCGTCCACCAGTACAGACAATTCATATGAAGAAGATTTTTCCGGCAATTCTTTCGATGAAAATATTTTAATGTCCGATTTAATTAACCAGAAAGATATGACATTCGCAAAATTTTTAAGAATGATTCAGAATTAATACATTTTTTACTGGTAATATTGGATAAAAACATTTATACTATAATTTGCAGACCCGTTCTGCAAGTTATAGTATATGATGGAGGTCAAAATGAATTTCTTAAACAAACTGGAACGAAAATTTGGAAAATACGCCATTCATAATCTGATTACCTATCTCTTAATCGGCTATGGAATTGGCTATGTGCTGGAATTATTTAATCCTAAAATATATGCAATGCTGCAATTAGATCCACAACTTGTCATGCAGGGGGAGGTATGGAGACTCTTTACCTGGATTATGACGACTCCGGAATCTTTGGGATTCTTTACTATTTTCATGTTCCTTTTTTACTATTGGATTGGACATACTCTGGAAAATTATTGGGGTACTTTCCGCTACAATATGTACATGCTCTCCGGCTATCTGATTATGACCATAGGAGCCATGGTTATCTACTGGATTACTTCTCTGGTCAGTGGCGGCAACTTTGGCATCAGCCTGTCCATGAGTACTTATTATGTAAATATGGCGTCTTTCCTTGCTTTTGCCACGCTATTCCCTGATGTAAAAGTATATTTTATGATGATTCTTCCAATTAAAATAAAATGGCTTGCCATTGTAGATGGTGTTTATCTTGGCTTTACCGCTCTTTACTATGTAGGTATATATTTCCAGAATGTCGGCCAGATGCCAGGTTCTTATAAACTTGCGTTTGCAAATTTATGTTTTTCGCAGACAGCAGCCATCCTCTTATCTCTGCTGAATTTCCTCATCTTCTTCTTTGCTACAAGAAACATGAAGAAATATTCTCCAAAGGAAATAAGACGGAAACATGTATACCAGAAAGAAGTAAAATCCACTCAGGGTATTGCAAAGCACAAATGTGCAATCTGTGGCAGAACCAGTGAATCAAATCCGGAACTTACCTTCCGTTTCTGCTCAAAATGCAACGGCAATTACGAATATTGCCAGGATCATATTTTCACACATGAACACATTAAATAAGTAGAAATAAATATTTTCAGTTGAAAATATTTATATTCTATAATATAATGATACGGGGTTTCGCATAAAATAATTGCGTAACCCCGTGCTTTGCAGAGGAGAAAAATTATGAATAAACAATACAAATTAGGAATCGATATCGGTTCCACAACAGTTAAAATAGCTATTATAGACGAAGAAAATAAAATTTTGTTTTCTGATTATAAACGCCATTTTGCCAATATTCAGGAAACATTAAAAGAACTACTGATTCTTGCCAGGGAACAGCTGGGAGAAATCACTGTATATCCGGTGATTACCGGTTCCGGCGGATTAGCACTGTCCGGACATATGGCAGTTCCTTTTGTACAGGAAGTGGTTGCCGTATCCACAGCTTTAAATGACTACGCACCTCAGACTGATGTTGCCATAGAACTTGGCGGAGAGGATGCAAAAATCATTTATTTTACCAATGGTGTAGAACAACGAATGAATGGTATCTGTGCCGGTGGTACCGGTTCATTTATCGACCAGATGGCATCTTTGTTACAAACAGATGCAGCCGGACTGAATGAGTATGCCAAGAACTATCAGGCAATCTATCCAATCGCTGCCAGATGCGGTGTGTTTGCAAAGACTGATATTCAGCCTCTGATCAACGAGGGAGCAACGAAGGAAGACTTATCTGCCTCCATCTTTCAGGCAGTGGTAAACCAGACCATCAGTGGTCTTGCCTGCGGCAAACCAATTCGTGGAAATGTGGCGTTTTTAGGAGGGCCTTTACATTTCTTATCTGAACTCAAAGCTGCATTCATCCGAACTTTAAAGCTGACGGATGAACAGGTGATTGCTCCGGAACACTCACATCTCTTTGCGGCTACCGGATCTGCTATGAATTACAAAGAAGATGTATCTTTTCCAATCCAGGATCTGATTGATAAATTAGACAAAGGCGTGGTCATGGATTTTGAAGTAAAACGTATGGAGCAATTATTTGCTTCTCAGGAAGAGTATGATGAATTTACCAGACGTCATTCAGGTCATTCGGTAAAGAAAGACCGTCTGGAAAATTATTCCGGAAATTGTTACCTTGGTATCGACTGTGGGTCTACCACCACCAAAACTGCATTGGTTGGAGAAGATGGAACACTCCTCTACTCCTTTTATAGTAATAACAATGGAGATACACTGGGAACAACCATCCAATCCATCCGTGAGATTTATTCCCGTCTTCCGGAAACAGCAAGAATTGCTTACTCCTGCTCTACCGGTTATGGAGAAGCTCTGGTAAAATCTGCCTTTCTGTTAGATGAAGGTGAGGTGGAAACTGTATCCCACTATTATGCCGCTGCATTTTTTGAACCGGATGTGGACTGTATTCTGGATATCGGCGGTCAGGATATGAAATGTATTCGGATTAAGAATCACACCGTAGATTCGGTGCAGTTAAATGAAGCGTGTTCTTCCGGATGTGGTTCTTTCATTGAAACATTTGCAAAATCTCTGAATTACTCTGTTCAGGACTTTGCCCAGGCAGCTTTATTTGCTGAAAATCCTACTGATTTAGGAACCCGATGTACCGTATTTATGAATTCCAATGTAAAACAGGCTCAGAAAGAAGGAGCAACGGTTGCAGATATCTCCGCAGGCCTTGCTTATTCTGTCATTAAAAATGCCTTGTTTAAAGTAATTAAAGTGACAGACGCCAAAGATTTGGGACAAAAAGTGGTGGTACAGGGTGGTACATTCTATAATGACGCTGTCCTTCGCAGTTTTGAGAAAATCTCCGGCTGTGAAGCAGTCAGACCAGATATTGCAGGTATCATGGGAGCTTTCGGTGCTGCATTAATTGCCAGGGAACGTTGCAAAGGCAAAGAAACTGCCATGCTTTCCATTGACAAAATTAATGCCATGGAATACTCCACCACTCTTACCAGATGTAAAGGATGTACCAATAACTGTCTTCTTACTGTAAACCGTTTCTCTGGAGGCAGACAGTACATCAGTGGTAACCGTTGTGAAAAAGGAATTGGAAAAGTATCAAATAAAGAAAATATTCCAAATCTTTTTGCTTATAAATTAGACCGTATTTTTAATTATGAGCCATTGACAGAAGATAAGGCACCAAGAGGTATTGTAGGGATTCCACGAGTTCTGAATATGTATGAAAACTTCCCATTTTGGGCAGTTTTCTTCAAAGAGTTGGGATTCCGCGTGGTACTCTCCCCTCAGTCATCCAGAAACATTTATGAACTTGGTATTGAATCCATCCCAAGTGAATCTGAATGTTACCCGGCAAAACTGGCTCACGGACATATTTCATGGTTAATCAAACACGATGTGAATTTCATCTGGTATCCATGTATTCCTTATGAACGAAACGAAACGCCGGATGCCAATAACCATTACAACTGTCCTATTGTTACCTCTTATGCGGAAAATATCAAGAATAACGTAGAAGAACTGGAACAGGAGCATATCAAATTCTTAAACCCATTTATGGCTCTCACAAACCTGGATACCATATCCTCTCGTCTTGTGGAAGTATTTACCAGCGAATTTGATATTCCAAAGGATGAAATTGAAAAAGCTGCTTCCAAGGCATGGAATGAATTGGAACAGGCACATCTGGATATTGAAAAGAAAGGGGAAGAAACCTTAAAATATCTGGAAGAAACAGGCAGACATGGGATTGTTCTTGCCGGTCGTCCATATCACATCGACCCGGAAATCAATCATGGTATTCCGGAACTGCTTACTTCTTACGGAATTGCTGTATTTACAGAAGACAGTATTTCCCACCTTGCCAAAGTAGAACGTCCATTAATCGTTATGGACCAGTGGATGTACCACTCCCGTCTGTATCGTGCGGCAAACTTTGTGAAGACAAGGGATGACCTGGATTTGATTCAGTTGAATTCCTTCGGATGTGGTCTGGATGCAGTAACTTGTGATTGTGTAAATGATATTCTTACAAAATCAGGTAAGATTTATACGGTATTAAAAATTGATGAAGTCAATAACTTAGGTGCAGCAAGAATTCGTATCCGCTCTCTTCTCTCCGCCCTTCGCGTCCGGGAAGAGACACATCAGGAACGTGAAATCCATCCGTCCAACATCAATAAAGTAGAATTTACGACTGAAATGCGGGATGCAGGATATACGATTCTGGTTCCACAGATGACTCCGATTCATTTCGATCTGTTAGAACCGGCGTTACGCTCATGCGGAATTAATGCAGTCATGCTGCAGTCTGATACAAAAGATCCGGATTATAAGGCAAAATGTAGAAATGCCGTAGATATCGGATTGAAATATGTAAACAACGACGCCTGCTACCCATCCCTTATTGTAGTCGGCATGATGATGGAAGCCGTTCTTTCCGGCAAATATGATGTGAATAAACTGGCGATTATCATGACTCAGACCGGTGGTGGCTGTCGTGCTTCCAACTATGTAGGATTTATCCGTCGTGCCCTGGAAAAAGCCGGATATCCTCAGATTCCGGTTATCTCCTTAAGTGTACAGGGACTGGAAACCCACAGTGGATTTAAAATCACTCCTGCTCTTGCGGTAAAGGGAATTCAGGCCGTGATATACGGAGATGTATTTATGCGCTGTCTCTATCGTATGCGCCCTTATGAAATTACGCCTGGCAGTGCAGATGCTCTTCATGAAAAATGGAAAGAAATATGTATCCGACATTTAATGAAACCTGGATATCATATGGGTGAATTTAAGAAAAATCTGGTTAAAATCATTGAAGAATTTGACAGCCTGCCAATTCATGAAGATATGAAAAAACCTCGTGTGGGTATCGTAGGAGAAATTCTTGTGAAGTTCCTTCCATCGGCTAACAATTATCTGGTGGAACTTTTGGAAGCGGAAGGTGCTGAAGCAGTCATGCCTGATTTACTTGACTTCTTCTACTACTGTTTCTATAACAGCAATTTCAAAGCCGATTATCTTGGTATGAGCAAGAAAACAAAACATCTTGCGAACCTTGGTATCAAAGCCATGAATTTCATAAGAAAACCAGTGGTAAAGGCGTGCAAAAAGAGTAAACATTTTGCCCCGCCTTCTGACATCCGTGAACTTGCCAAAATGGCAGAACCAATTGTTTCTTTAGGAAATCAGACTGGTGAAGGCTGGTTCCTGACTGGTGATATGTTAGAGTTAATTCACAATGACGTACCAAATATCGTTTGTGCCCAGCCATTCGGCTGTCTGCCAAACCATGTGGTCGGAAAAGGCGTCATTAAGAACTTACGAAAACAGCATCCTGAGGCCAATATTGTGGCTGTTGACTATGATCCGGGTGCCAGTGAAGTAAATCAGCTCAATCGAATTAAGCTTATGCTCGCAACAGCAAACAAGCAGTTGAAAATGTAACATAAAAGGGCCGTTGCACTAAGGATGATATGCTCCCTTCTAGGTAGACAAGTGAAATAATAAAAACTTGTCACTTAGGAGGGAGCATATAAATACAATTTGTATAACCGCATACAATAACCATGAAAGGAAGCGAATACTATGCCAGTATTACAACCACAGCCGGAAACAATCACTCTGGAGCAGTACGAAGCTCTTCCGGAAGAAAAAAGAGTTGAAATCTTCGATGGTGTTGTCTATGATATGTCCAGTCCGTCACAGATACACCAGACCATCTCCATGGAGATATCGAACATCATTTATAATTACATCAAAAGCAGGAAAGGCTCATGTCAATTATTCAGTGCTCCGTTTGATGTAAAGCTATCTGATAAGCCTCTTACAATCGTTCAGCCTGACATAATGGTTATCTGTGATAAGGATAAGCTGGATGGAAAGAGGTGCAATGGTGCCCCTGATTTCATCATTGAAATTGTTTCCCCTGGCAATCCATCAGATGATTATATTCGCAAGCTCTACTACTATAAAAACTACGGAGTGCGGGAATACTGGATTGTAGATCCACGAAGAAAGATTGTTACTGTAAATTACTTCGAGGGCAATATAGTAAGCGTTCAGTATCCTTTTGACTCCATTATCAAGGTCAATATCTATGAGGATTTGCTTATCAACTTTTCTGAGATTGCAGATATGCTGAACATTTAACCTTTTTCAATACTTCAGCCATATAAAAATACGAGCGAAAAACTCATTATAAGAGTTTTTCGCTCAATTATTATAGTTTCAAAAGCTTTTCTCTTTCTTTTTTCTTTTTGAACACTATCACAAATGCTCCCATAGATGCCATTGCAAGAACACCAAACAGAACGATCGGTGCATGATCTCCAGTTTCAACATTATCATCTGCTGTCTGTGTCTTTCCATCTGTATTTTCTTCCGGTGTATTTCCTGAAGGATCTGTCTGATCATTTGTTCCATTTTGATCTGAATTATGGTCGTTGGAATCATCTTTGTTATCCTCATCCGGATTTATGATCTGCTGATCCGGCATATAAATTTTAATATATGCAAGGTTCAGACAAAGGGTTGCATCCGGGGATGTGATATTCAGGCTCAAACTTCCATCTGATACTGTTACCGGTATTGTGACAGCCTTGTTTACTGCGGTATTTTCCATCAGAACTTTATTTTCGGCAGAAACAATTGGGTTCTTAGAAACTCCCCATGGATCTGCGAAGTAGAGCTCCATTGTATAGGTTCCATCCGGAAGCTGAAATTCATAATTTAAGTTCCTTGGGATTCCATTTTCAAACTGATTCTTTGTGTAACGATTTGTTACTGTCTTAGGGCTTGCATCTGTCACTGTTTCGTCTGTTTCAAATGGCCATGTATTGTCAGTAAATACTGTATTTACCATTCCTGCATTATTTGCAGTTCCATTCTTCAATGGATCTGAAACAGTATCCACGATTCCCCACAGATAACCGGTCACAGGATCCTGACCATATATCTGTTCTGTGACACCATTGTATACACCAAATAAATCTCCCTCTGATAAGGTTGTTACGTCATAATCACCACAATTTACAAAATATGCAAGTTTGGAGTCTGTATCTGCTTTTTCAGCAGAATCATGTTCCTTAACAATATTTAATGTATATTCTTTTGTTGTCTCATGATCTTCTGCATAGACCAGATATTTTAAAGTAACAAAGTTATTTCTACTTAAATCCACCGTATATGGAAGTGTTTCTCTGACTACAGAACCATTGATTCTGATATAGCCATACTCTGTTGCAAGAGATGCCAGCAAATCAACACTTTGTGTATTTTTATCAACATTAAGTGTAAATACATCTCCACTCTGGGTCAATGTACCATTGGATGCATCCAATTTTAATGATGTATCTGTGCTATAAGCCTTTGTAACGTAGAAGAAATTGCAGATTCTTGCTGAATCCTGGTTTTCCACACCACTTTCAAATCTTACACTTACAGACTGTTTATTTCCAATGATATCAGCGGAAACCGGAATTCTAACCGTGTATTCACTCTGATCTCCATCATAATTTAATACTTCTGAATATACCTCTGTTCCATCTACCGAAATCTGAATTGGTTTTCCATTATCTTCCTTACGGAACGTAATCTGAAGAACATTTTCCTCATTCGGAGCGGTTTTCATAGTATAACTGAAATAACCGCCTGCTTTTGCATATCTGCTGGTACCCTGTGAGGTATCTCCTACGGAATTGCTTTCCTGCATATTATGCTGTTCATCATTTTCATACTGACCATATCCAGGCTGTACGGTATCCAATAACGCATTCTGGAAACGTGCATTTGCTTTATCCTTGATATATTTTGCTACATTGAAGGCACCTTCATTGGTCTGGTAATTAAAATAAATACCATAACGCTGTGTATACTGGCTGTAATGTGGCACAAATACAAGATTTGCATCTGTATTTTCCAATGTCCATTCCAGTTTTCCTTCTGTCTTTGTCATGTTATCATTAATATGATTCATAAAATCGGTAACTGTACCATTGATTACAGAAATATTTTCTGAACCGTCACTAATATACTGTTCTTCAATTAATTTTGATGCCGGAATGGTAACGTTTACACCCGTTGTAGTAGAAACCATATTGGTACTTCCAAGCTGTGCGCTCAATACAACCGGACCATATTTAAATGCATATACACTTTCTCCATCCGGAAGATTGTATGCCTTGATTTCCATAGGAAGTGTAACTTCAATGACATCTCCATTTTTCAGATTATCTAAAATCATGTATCCGAATTCTTTCTGTGCAGACACTTCTGTTCCATTTACTTTTACGGTTGCATCGGGAGCAAGCCAATCCGGAAGACGGAATGCAACTCTGCTTCCCACATTTTCTGAACCATCTAATGTATTGACTACGACTTTCACCACATCACTGGAAGGAATATCCGCAGTCTGTGTTAATTTTAAATTTTTGGCATTGTCTGTCAGTACGGAACTAAAATACTGGTTGATAACGACCATATCATCGTTATAAAAATACATTGCATTGCCCAGTTTTGTAAAGTTCTCCATACCACTTCCGGTACAGCACCAGAAACTCTGTGTCTCTGTTCCATACACCTTAAAATATCCGGATGCCATTGGCTGGAAATAAGTTGTCATACCTGTTTCCGGATTCTGAGATGACAAAATGGTGTTATAAAATGTATTTTCATAATAATCTGCGTATTTCTTATCGCCGGTCACCATATATAATCCCTTTGCTAATTTCAGCATATTATAGGCATTACATGTTTCACAGTTACAGTTGGTTCTTTCTGCATCCAGAATATGATCTGCACCGAAATGTTCCCATTCACTGTTATCTCCTGTGATATAGGTATGATTGTTGATAACCATATCAAAGAAACTTTTCGCATATTCCAGATAAATCGAAGCATCTACCACTTCACCATTAATGGTTTTTCCATTGGTTGTCACATATCTGTTTAAGGCACCAAGGAATTTTGGAATGGTTGTATTCGCATGCTTATTGTTTAATGCATTAGCAGCTCCGGCATGGATTGTTCTAAACAAACTATCCTCATCAAATACATGAGCTGCAACTGCGTATTTGTCTTCGCCTGTTACGGCATATAATTCATACAGGCAATCATTCATACCGCCGTATTCAATGCCAAGAACTCTGTTTCTTGTGGTTGCATCCCATTTTGTAACTCTGTTGTATACCCAATCACCCAGATTTTTGGCAACGGTCAGAGCCTGCTCATTTCCAGTATACTTATAAGTATCTACCAGACCTGCAAGGATTTTATGCATGGTATACCATGGTACCCAGGCTTGTGTGGTAATATTGGTTAATCCCTGCTCCACATTATCAAACTGTTTCTCTACATTTGATTTATCCGGTAACGTTGCTCCGAAAATATATCCGGTACCAAGAGCATTTTGACATTCTGCCAGACCTGCAATTAAATCATTCAGTTTTGTCTCAAGCTGAGCTTTACGGGAATCTGTATCCGGCAATGTTGCCACTGCCTGTGCCAGAGCTGTTAAATAATGTCCCATGGTA
>CALWLV010000059.1 GCA_944381595.1 uncultured Roseburia sp. | reverse complement strand
GTATTGTGTCGTATATTACAAAGAAAGACATGGATTTCTATGGCGTCACAGAAAGAGAAATGGGTGGAATTGTAGAACAGTTAAGACTGACCAGAGGTGTGGAATGTGCCATATTTATGTATGAAATTGCCAATATGGAATTTAAAGTAAGCCTGCGTTCCAAAACATATCTGGATGTGAACAAAGTTGCAGGTTATTTTGGCGGCGGCGGACATGTCAGAGCAGCCGGATGCAATTTCAAAGGAACGGTACATGATGCCATTACGAATATTTTATCGCGCATTGATGTAGAAATAAAGGCGGCAGGAAAAAATGTATAACGGAATTGTAAATGTATACAAGGAACGAGGATTTACTTCCCATGATGTTGTGGCAAAACTCAGAGGCATTCTCAAACAGAAAAAAATCGGTCATACCGGAACATTGGATCCGGATGCAGTAGGTGTACTTCCTGTTTGTCTTGGAAGTGGAACGAAGCTTTGCGACATGATTACAGACCGGGATAAAACCTATGAGGCAGTTATGCTGCTTGGAAAGGAAACAGACACTCAGGATATCTCAGGAACTGTTTTACATGAATGTTCTGTGGAACAGATGAGGGAAATGGTCACAGATGAGAAAATTTCTTCTGTAATCCAAAGTTTCGTGGGCGAATATGACCAGCTTCCGCCCATGTATTCAGCCATTAAGATAAACGGAAAAAAATTGTACGAGTTGGCAAGAGAAGGAAAAGAAGTAGAACGAAAGACAAGAAGAGTGCAAATTCACAGCATTGAAATTCTTAACATGGATTTTCCAAGAGTAACGTTTCGGGTGGAATGTTCAAAAGGAACATACATCCGGACCCTTTGCCATGACATTGGTCAAAAGCTTGGAGTATATGCCTGTATGGAAAATCTGACAAGAACAAAAGCAGGTCCGTTTTCCCTGGAGCATGCATTGACGTTGTCGGAAATAGAACAGAAAGTAAAAGAGGATACATTTGCCGGTACGGTCATCCCGGTGGATCAAATGTTTCAGGAATATCCGGCATTGCAGGTACCGGGGAAATATGAGAAGATATTAAGAAATGGAAATCCTCTTGCAGTCCATATGATGGAAGGGCAGGAACGGAAACCCTTAAAAAACGGAGACATGGTAAGAGTATACGATAGTCAGGGGGCTTTTGCAGGTATTTACATACTGGATGACAAAAAAGGCATATTTCGTGTTTATAAAATGTTTCAGGGGTAAAGGTAAAAATGAAGATACTGAATACAATCAAACAGGAAAAAATAGAAAAATCCGCCATTGCCCTAGGAAAATTTGATGGTGTTCATCTTGGACATCAGGCAATTCTGGAGGAACTGAAAAAAGAAAAAGAAGCAGGCACCAGTACTGTGGTTGTTACTTTTACAGTTTCCCCGGAATCCATTCTTTCCCATAAAAAGCAGAAATATATTATGACCGATGAGGAAAAAAAGCAGTTTTTTGCTTCCTGTGGAATCGATTATTTTATCGATATTCCTCTGGATCAGGCATTTCTGGATATGGAAGCGGAAGATTTTATCCGACAGTATTTAAAAGAGCAGCTTGGAGCTGTTAAGATTGTCTGTGGAGAGAATTTTCGATTCGGAAAGGGAAGAAAGGGAAATGTTGCACTTTTAAAAACCATGGGCAGAGAGCTTGGATTTGAAACAAAAATCGTAACTCATGTCAAAATCGACGAACTGGAAATCAGCAGTACCAGAATCAGAGAAGAGATAACAAAAGGAAATGTTGCTCTGGCAAACAGAATGTTGGGACATCCCTATTTTGTGTCGGGGAAGGTTGTGCATGGTAAAGAACTGGGACGAACCATAGAATTTCCTACGATTAATTTAGTTCCGCAGCAGGATAAAATCCTTCCTCCAAACGGCGTTTATGTGACGGATACACAGTTGGATGGAAAATGCCTGCCGGGTATCACAAATATAGGATTTAAGCCCACCGTTGGAAAAAAAGAACAATTAGGTATAGAGACGCATATCTTTGATTATCAGGGATATTTATATGAAAAAGAGGTAAAGGTTTATTTTAAACGATTTATCCGTCCGGAACAGAAATTTTCATCTCTGGAAGAGTTGAAACAACAGATTGCAAAGGATATTTTACAGGCAAAATGAATGAGAGATTGATGTATGAGCAAAAGGAGGAATTATGCGAAATACAAACATAGTTGCAGGATTGTCTGCTGTAGCCCTTGTAGCATTGGTCATTACAGGTTTTGCTACGAAAGGTGAGGAAACAAAGACAGCAAAGAAAGAGAATCAGACAACAACAGAATATACCGGAAATCTGGTGGCCAGCTCATCATTATTTTCCACATTATGTGATAATGTGGAAAATAATGATGAACTGAAGAAACAGACAGGAAGTCTTGTATTTTCAGAAGGCGGTATATCTCAGGCACTAGACGGATATGGAACTTATATGGCGCAGGCAGATCAGGTAAGTGGAGAAGCGTCTGTGGAAGCCCTTGATGTGGCATTGAAATTTGTTCCGGAAGGTTCTGCTTTGGAAGGATATACAAATCTTGGTGTTTCCAATGTGGAGGATTACTTAAATGTTCGTAAAGCTCCGGGTACGGATCAATCCATTATCGGAAAAATGCCGGGCGGTGCTGCCTGTGAAATCCTTGGCGAAGAAAACGGATGGTATCAGATTCAGTCCGGTTCTGTGACAGGGTATGTGTCAAAGGAGTATATTCTTTCCGGATATGATGCAAATGTACGGGCCATGGAGACAAAGCAGCATTTGCTGAGAGTAAACTGTGATGTGCTAAATGTAAGACAGGAACCATCTCAGGATTGTCAGGTTGCTACAAAGGTAGAAAATGGAGAATTACTGGAAATTCTGGAAGATGAGAAGGATGGATGGTATAAGATTAATATCAATAATCTGGAAGGCTATGTGAAGGCAGAGTATGTGGATTCCATCTACACCTTACCAACGGCAGAAGAGATAGGTACCGTAGGAAGCACCGAAGGCAGTGCGTCTATAGCCCAGGAAATTATCAATTATGCGTACCAGTTTTTGGGAAATTCTTATGTGTATGGAGGAAACAGTCTTACCAATGGAACAGATTGCTCCGGATTTTGTAAACTGATTTATGCTCAGTTTGGTTATTCTCTTCCAAGATATTCTCTTGCATATCCAAATGCAGGGACAAGAATCGATTATCGGGATGCGCAGCCTGGTGATATTCTGGTGTATCGTTATGGGGATGGGTCCGGTCATGTGGCAATTTACATTGGCAATGGAAAGATTATTCATGCTTCTACACCAAAAACAGGAATTTGTATTGGAAATGCATATTTTACCACACCTTACTGTGCAGTGAGAGTGATTTCCTGAGGATATTTTTCCGGACATATTGCTTGACTTTTTAAAAGGGATATAGTATAGTAGAAAATGTGTAAAACTGACACTCGGTTGTTGGAGACTCCGACCATTGCTGAGGTGTTCAGGGATAATTAATATTTTATGGAGGATTTCAAAATGATTTCAAAGGAAAAGAAAGCAGAACTGATTAAGGCTTATGGAAGAAAGGAAGGCGACACTGGATCACCAGAAGTACAGATTGCTATCCTGACAGAAAGAATTAATGAGTTAACAGAGCATTTGAAGGAAAATCAGAAGGATCATCATTCAAGAAGAGGTCTTCTTAAGATGGTAGGTAAGAGAAGAGGTTTACTTGATTACTTAAAGAAGAATGACCTGGAAGGATATCGTGCTTTGATTGCAAAGTTAGGAATCAGAAAGTAATATCTTTGCGGCTTGTTCGCAGATTAGCATAGACAGGGCGAAAGCCTTGTCTATTCTTAGTTCAAAGGAAATCTTATGGTTTCCTTTGAAAAAATAAAGAAACCGAAGACAGAAGCATTCGCCGAGACCACTGAAAAATTCATGGAAGTATGGTTTTTTCAGTGTTTTCGGACTTCTGTCTCCGAGTAAACAGGAAATGAGGTATAACATGGAAAAGAATTATAAAAGTTTCAGTCTGGAACTGGCTGGAAGAACACTGACGGTAGATGTAGGAAGAGTGGCTAAGCAGGCAAATGGAGCGGCTTTCATGCATTATGGAGATACCACCGTATTATCTACGGCAACTGCTTCCGAAAAACCAAGGGATGGAATTGATTTCTTCCCATTGAGTGTAGAATATGAAGAAAAATTATATGCGGTAGGAAAAATTCCCGGAGGATTTAATAAGAGAGAAGGAAAAGCATCTGAGAATGCAATTCTTACTTCACGTGTCATTGACCGTCCA
The DNA here is from genome assembly GCA_944381595.1 of uncultured Roseburia sp. Taxonomy (GTDB): domain Bacteria; phylum Bacillota; class Clostridia; order Lachnospirales; family Lachnospiraceae; genus CAG-303. The sequence goes on along the minus strand of CALWLV010000059.1, from coordinate 7,379 downwards.
ATGAGACCACTGTTCCCAAAGGATTACCGTAACGATGTGACATTAAATAACATGGTTATGTCTGTGGACCCGGAATGCAGCCCGGAATTAACTGCTATGTTGGGTTCCGCTATTGCAGTGGCTATTTCAGACATTCCATTTAACGGACCATGTGCGACCACACAGGTTGGTATGATTGATGGCGAATTTATCATCAATCCAAGTGCAGCCCAGATGGCCGTTTCTGATTTGAAACTGACGGTTGCCTCCACCAGGGAAAAGGTGATTATGATTGAAGCCGGTGCCAATGAGATACCGGAAGAAAAGATGATTGAAGCAATCTATGCTGCCCATGAAGTAAACCAGAAAGTGATTGCATTTATTGATACGATTGTAGAAGAATGTGGAAAACCAAAACATGAATACACAAGTTGTGCCATTCCGGAAGAATTATTCGATGCCATTAAAGAAATTGTTCCTCCTGCAGAGATGGAAGTGATTATGTTTGCGGAAGACAAGCAGGTAAGAGAAGAAAGAATCAGTGCGTTGAAGGATAAACTTGCGGAATCATTTGCAGATAATGAAGAGTGGCTTGGTTTAATTGGTGATGCCGTATATCAGTATGAGAAGAAAACGGTCAGAAAGATGATTTTAAAAGACCACAAGAGACCGGATGGACGTGAGCTGACTCAGATACGTCCACTGGCTGCGGAAGTGGATATCATCCCAAGAGTGCATGGCTCTGCGATGTTTACCAGAGGACAGACTCAGATTTGTAATGTATGTACATTGGCGCCATTATCCGACGCACAGAAATTAGATGGATTAAATGAGACAGAGACATCCAAGAGATATATGCATCATTATAATTTCCCGGCATATTCCGTAGGTGAAACCAAAGTATCCAGAGGACCGGGAAGAAGAGAAATTGGACATGGTGCACTGGCAGAGAGAGCACTTCTTCCTGTACTGCCATCGGAAGAAGAATTCCCATATGCAATTCGTACCGTATCTGAGACATTTGAATCCAATGGTTCCACATCCATGGCATCTACCTGTGCGTCCTGTATGTCATTGATGGCTGCCGGCGTACCAATTCGTAAAATGGTTGCAGGAATTTCCTGTGGTCTGGTAACGGGAGAAACAGATGATGATTATGTATTGCTTACCGATATTCAGGGACTGGAAGATTTCTTCGGCGACATGGATTTCAAGGTAACAGGTACTGATGCAGGTATTACAGCGATTCAGATGGATATTAAGATTCACGGTCTGACAAGAGCCATTGTAGAAGGAGCCATTGCAAGATGTCGTGAAGCAAGAATGTTTATTATGGATACCTGTATGAAACCGGCGATTTCAGAACCAAGACCGGAGGTAGGGCCTCTGGCACCAAAGATTAAGCAGATTATGATTGATCCTGCAAAAATCGGCGATGTAGTAGGACAGAAAGGTAAGACTATCAATGCAATCATTGACGAGACCGGCGTAAAAATTGATATTACAGATGAAGGTGCAGTATCTGTATGCGGTCTGGATCAGACTATGATAGATAAGTCAATTCAGTATATTCAGACGATTGTCACAGATTTTGAAGAAGGACAGATTTTTGAAGGAAAAGTAATCAGCATCAAAGAGTTTGGGGCATTTCTCGAATTTGCTCCAGGCAAAGAAGGAATGGTTCATATTTCCAAAATATCCAAGGAAAGAATTAATCGTGTAGAAGATGTTCTGACACTTGGTGATGTGGTGAAAGTTGTATGCCTTGGAAAAGACAAAATGGGCAGAGTAAGTTTCAGTATCAAAGATGTAGAATAAGAAAAAACAACACAATGTGAATTTTTTCACATTGTGTTGTTTTTTTTACAGAAATGTCGAAGAATGGAAAATAATACCCTTGCAATTTAGGCATTTTTATGGTATTATTCAAAGAGATTGTTAATGAATTGTCAAACAATAAATTTAAACCGAGAGGAGATTAATCATGGCTAGTAAAATAACTGTTATAGGTGCGGGAAGTGTAGGTGCGACAATCGCTTATACTCTTTCCCAGAAAACATTTGTATCTGAAATCGTCGTTATTGATATTAACAAAGAAAAAGTGGATGGAGAGGCAATGGATATCGTGCAGGGAACTGCATTCCGTGATCCTGTAGATGTCATTTCCGGAGACTATGAAGATGCGAAGGATTCCGATATTGTAATTATTACATCCGGAATACCAAGAAAGGCAGGTCAGACAAGAATTGAACTTGCACAGACCAATGTAAACATTGTTAAGGATATTGCATCCAAAATCACACCGGTAGCTCCAAAGGCACTTTATATCATTGTATCCAATCCGGTGGATGTTATGACATATGCATTCTTAAAGGCTTCCGGATTACCGGAGAATCAGGTAATTGGTTCCGGAACATTGTTAGATACCATAAGACTTCGTTATGGTCTTGCAGAACATTTGAAGGTATCTCAGAAGAATATTCACGCATATGTATTTGGTGAACATGGAGATAGTTCTTTTGTTCCATGGTCCAGTGCAAATGTATCAGGTGTTCCAATTGAAAAATTTGTAAAGGTTGCCAAGGATTATGGTCATGATCAGGCTCAGTTTGACGAAGCAGCTATGGAAGAATATGTGCATAAGTCAGGCGGAGAAATTATTAAGAGAAAAGGTGCTACATTCTACGGGGTAGCTATGTCAGTCGTAAATCTCTGCGGTATGCTTCTGTCTGCCTATGAATCCGTGACAACTGTTTCTTCTATGATGCATGGAGAATATGGTGTATCTGATGTTTGCACAAGTTGTCTGACACTGGTAGGACCAGAAGGTGTGAAGGGTAAAATTGAGTTGGAGATGACAGAAGAAGAAATCGAAAAATTCAAAAAGAGTGCAGATGCACTGAAGGCTGTTATTGCACAGCTTGATATTTAATCAGACTAAACTTTTATAGTTTTATAAAATTATTATAGGAGGTAGAAAATGGAATATCGTATTGAGAGAGATTCCATGGGTGAAATGCAGGTGCCTGCTGACAAGTATTGGGCAGCCCAGACACAGAGAAGTTTTCAGAACTTCAAGATTGGCGGAGAAAAAATGCCTGCAGAAATCATTCATGCATTTGGAATCCTGAAAAAAGGAGCAGCAATTGCCAATTATAATCTCGGCAAGCTGGATGAAGAAAAGAAGAACGTAATCTGTCAGGCGGCAGATGATGTAATCAACGGAACATTGATGGATCATTTTCCGTTGGTGGTATGGCAGACGGGAAGCGGTACCCAGTCCAATATGAATTCCAATGAAGTCATTGCGAATCGTGGAAATGAAATTGCCGGTAAGAAATTGCTTCACCCAAATGATCACATTAATATGTCCCAGAGTTCCAACGACACATTCCCAACAGCATTGCATATTGCAGCTGCAATGAGTATTGAGGATCGTTTGTTCCCGGCGATGGACAAATTGATTGAAACATTTAAACGTCTGGAAGCAGAGAATGATGATGTGGTAAAGAGTGGACGTACTCATTTACAGGATGCAGTTCCAATTAAGTTTTCACAGGAAATCAGCGGATGGAGAAATATGCTGGAGAAGACAAAGAAGATGTTAGAAGCATCTTTACCGGGATTGAAGGAACTGGCTCTTGGTGGAACAGCAGTTGGTACCGGATTAAATGCTCCAAAGAACTTTGGAGAAGAAGTTGCAAAAGTAATCAGCGAATTGACTGGTAAAGATTTTGTAACAGCAGAAAATAAATTCCACGCATTGACAGCAAAGGACGATATCGTATTTGCACACGGCGCATTGACAGCACTGGCTGCCGATATGATGAAAATCGCCAATGACGTAAGATGGCTTGCAAGTGGTCCTCGTTGTGGTCTTGGTGAAATCACCATTCCGGAAAATGAACCGGGAAGTTCTATCATGCCGGGTAAAGTAAATCCTACCCAGTGTGAGTCCATGACCATGGTAGCTGTTCAGGTAATGGGAAATGATGCTGCAGTAGGAATGGCTGCCAGCCAGGGAAATTTTGAACTGAACGTATTTATGCCGGTGATTGCTTATAATTTCCTTCAGTCTGTCAGATTGCTTGCAGACGGCATCACATCATTCAATGATCACTGTGCTGTGGGTATTCAGGCAAAGAGAGACAAGATGAGCCATAACCTTCATAATTCACTGATGCTTGTAACTGCATTAAATCCATACATTGGTTACGATAATGCAGCAAAGACAGCAAAGAAGGCCTTTAAAGAAAATATTTCCTTAAAGGAAGCATGTGTAGCTCTTGGCTTCCTCACCGAAGAGAAATTTGATGAAGTATTTCACCCGGAAGAAATGGTATAAAATGGAGGCAAGCATGAAATATAGTTACTATCCAGGATGTACGCTTAAAACAAAAGCGAAAGAATTAAATGATTATGCCATCCGTTCCGCACAGGTACTTGGAATAGAGATGGAAGAAGTGGAAAACTGGCAGTGCTGCGGTGGTGTATATACTACCGCAAAGGATGAGATTGCAACAAAGCTTTCATCTGTAAGAGCACTTGCACAGGCACAGGACAAGGGACAGGATTTGCTTACACTCTGTTCTGCATGTCATAACGTCATCAAACGTACCAATCATGATATTCAGACGGATGAAGATTTTGCATTTAAAGTAAATAACTACATGGCGCCTGATATGGAATATCATGGAGAAACCAAAGTGGTTCACTATCTGGAAATGCTTCGTGATGTGGTAGGTTTTGATACTTTGAAGAGTAAAGTGGTAAATCCTCTTACCGGTAAAAAAATCGCAGCATATTACGGGTGTCTGTTACTTCGTCCGGGTACAGTGATGGCATTTGATGATCCGGAAAATCCAAAGATTATGGAAGATTTCATCCGTGCTATCGGAGCAGAACCGGTATTGTATGCACAGAGAAATGAATGTTGTGGTGGATACATGACATTAAATGACAGGGAAATTGCAAAGAACAGAAGTGAAGCAGTGGTACAATCCGCACTGAAGAAGGGTGCTGACTGCATGATTACAGCCTGTCCACTTTGCCGTTACAATTTGGAAGCAAATGCAGTAACGGAAATTCCTGTTATTTACTTTACCGAATTACTGGCAGAAGCCTTAGGTGTGAAGGAGGTACAGTAATATGTTGAATACAAAAATCAGTAAAGAGGAACTGGAACGCATAAGCGGTGTGAAAGTCAGCAAGTGTATGAAGTGTGGAAAATGTTCCGCTACCTGTCCAAACTTTGATGGAATGGATTATCATCCTCATCAGTTTATGGATATGATTGATAAAGGCATGATTGAACCATTGCTGCAGTCAGATTCCATCTGGACATGTTTAAGCTGTATGGCATGTCTGCAGAGATGTCCAAGAAATGTAGAACCAGCCAAAGTCATTGAGGCAGTACGACTTGCAGTGGTACGTCAGCAAAATCAGAATCACCTGAAAGATGAGCAAATTCCGGAACTTCTGGATGAGGCATTGCCACAGCAGGCAATTGTCAGCGCATTCCGTAAATATAAGAAATAATAGAGAAAAATTTTTGAGAAAGCAGAGTGAAAAAAATGCAGAGAATTGGAGTATTTGTATGTTGGTGCGGAAGTAATATCGCAGCAACTGTAGATGTTGCAGCAGTAGCCGAAGCTCTTAAGAACGAGCCGGGTGTTGTATACGCAACAGACTATCAGTATATGTGTTCTGCAAGCGGACAGCAGATTATTATTGATGCTATCAAAGAGCATGATTTGACAGGTGTAGTAATCTGTTCCTGCTCCCCAAGAATGCATGAAACTACATTCCGTAAGACTGTTCAGGCTGCAGGTCTGAATCCTTATATGCTGGAAATCGCAAATATTCGTGAGCAGTGTTCATGGATTCACAAAGATATGCAGACAGGTACGGAAAAAGCAATTATTTTAGGTAAGGCAGCGATTGCCAAAGTGCATTTAAATGCACCATTGACTGCACAGCAGAGTCCGGTGGTAAAACGTGCCCTGGTAATCGGTGGAGGTATCGCCGGTATCCAAACAGCTTTGGATATTGCTGACGCCGGATTTGAAGTAGATATTGTAGAAAAGGAACCAACCATTGGTGGTAAGATGGCACAGTTGGATAAGACATTCCCTACATTGGATTGTGCCGCATGTATTTTGACACCAAAGATGGTAGATGCAGGTTCAAACGATAAGATTAATCTGTATACCTTCTGTGAAGTAGAGAAGGTGGATGGTTTCGTAGGAAATTTCAAGGTTACCATCAAACAGAAACCTCGTTATGTAGATGCAACCAAATGTACCGGATGTGGTGAATGTACAACAAAATGTCCATCCAAGAAAAATCCGAATGAGTTTAATATGGGATTTGACAATCGTCCGGCGATTTATATTCCATTTGCACAGGCAGTTCCAAAACTTGCCCTCATTGATCCGGATGACTGTATCTATATGAAAACCGGTAAGTGTGGACTTTGTTCCAAAGTTTGTACCGCTGGTGCAATTAATTATGATCAGAAAGAAGAATATGTTACAAAAGAATATGGTGCAATCGTAGTTGCCACCGGTTATAACCAGATTAAACCTACTGAATTTGAAGAATACGGATATAACAACTATCCTGATGTTGTAACATCACTGGAATTTGAACGTCTGATGAATGCTGCGGGTCCTACAAAAGGTCATTTATTACGTCCGTCAGATGGAAAACCACCAAAGAAGATTGTATTTGTACAGTGTGTAGGATCCAGAGGACAGTCCTGCAGAGATAAATCCTATTGTTCCAAAATCTGCTGTATGTATACAGCAAAGCATGCGATGCTGGTAAAGGATCATTATCCTGATGTAGACGTAACAGTCTTTTATATTGATGTTCGTACTCCGGGTAAGAACTTTGATGAATTTTACCGCAGAGCAGTGGAAGAATTTGGTGTACATTACATCAAAGGTATGGTTGGAAAAGTTTCTGAGGAAGATGGCGTGCTGAAAGTACAGGCATCAGATCTTTTGGAAAACAGCCAGATTCATATGGACGCTGATATGGTTGTACTTGCTGCAGCAATTGAACCGGATAAGTCCGCAAGACCACTTGCAACTATGCTTACTGCAAGTATGGATACCAATGATTTCTTTACAGAAGCACATGCAAAATTACGTCCGGTAGAAAGTCCGACTGCCGGTGTGTTCCTTTCCGGTACCTGTCAGGGACCAAAGGATATTCCGGAAACCGTATCACAGGCCAGTGCAGCAGCAGCAAAAGTAATCGGTCTGCTGGCGAAGGATCACTTATTGTGCAATCCTTGTGTGGCAAATTCTGATGAATTGTTGTGTAATGGATGTTCTACTTGTGCAAACGTATGTCCTTACGGTGCAATCGAGTATGTAACAAAGGAAATCAAC
>CALWLV010000058.1 GCA_944381595.1 uncultured Roseburia sp. | reverse complement strand
TGAGTATAACATATCTTTTAAAAATGTCAACACATTGTACCCAAAAAGATTGTTTTTTTTTCTTCACTGTGATACACTTCCTATTGAAAAACTTAGTATTTGAAAGGATATTCTAGTCATGATTCAGAAGAAAGGCATACAAATTCCGGTATTTCTTTGCTTTACTTTATTTCCGCTGATTTTTACCAACTATTATTTTAATATTACGATTACAAAGTACAGGACTTTTGCAATTCTTGCTCTGTGTATATTCTTGATGGGCATTTTCTATACCATACGTGACAAAGTGTTCCCAAAATTTAACAAAATCATGCTTTGTTTTCTTATCAGCTGTACTATCTCCTGTCTTCTTTCCAAATGGAAATGGGAATCCTTCACAGGAGAATCCGGAAAACATATTGGTCTTGTTTTTTTACTTTTATGTGGAGGTGCCTATTTTGGAATCACCCGCTACATGACTCTTTCAAAATGGCTAAAAGCTGCTTTTCCAATCATTCTGACCCTTACCTGTCTGATGGCTCTGATTCAGTTTTGTGGTTGGGATTTTCTGTGTTTTTATGAAAATATGGCTGCCGGAAGTTTTATGATGTATATTTCTACTTTTGGTCATGTGGATGTTTTTTCTGCATTTCTATCCATTTATCTCCCTGTTTGTCTATGGCTGTTCTGTCATAGTCAGAAAAACATCCGGCTTTTATATGGAATCTCCTGTTTGTTTGGGATTCTTGGTGTTTTTTGTTCCAATAGTGATAGTGCCTATCTCGGACTTGGAACTAGTATGGCTGTTCTTCTGGTTCTTTCTTTCCGAACTCCTGAAAAAGTTCTCAGTTATGTGTATCTGCTGTGGATTTACTCGGGTACGGCAATATTCTGGAACGTACTTCCGATTATGTTTCCGGATCAGATCCGAATGCAATCCCGGCTCACAGCCTTTTTTACCTCCTCCGGAACCATCATGGTTGTGTTATGCATATCGGTCATTTTGTATCTTTGGGCACGTCATCATATGAAATCGGGACATCCATTTCCTAAACTTTATTCAAGGATCATTTGTGGAATTCTTTTCATTCTTTTATTCACAATTTGCAGTGCATTTATTTATTTTACATGGATTGACAGGGAAACTTCTCTGGGGATGTGGGAAAACTATCTGCGTTATAATGAACATTGGGGATCGGATCGTGGATATGTTTGGAATTGGCTAACCGAATTCTTTGCAGACGCACCTCTTTCTGTGAAACTGTTTGGCACCGGACCGGATACCACCACACAGGTTCTTTACGAAAATTTCTATCAGGAAATGGTTCAGGAATTGGGCGTGTATTATGCCAGTGCTCACAATGAATATCTGAATTACCTGGTTAATATTGGTCTGGTGGGAACAATATTCTATTTTGCCTTACTGATTTCCTCCCTGATTCAATGTGTGAAAAAAGTTCACTCTGATTCTTTTTATGGTGCTATTGCACTGGCCATTGTATCTTACTCCGTAATGGCTACAGTGAATATCTCACAGCCAATCACCGTTCCCTTCATATATCTCTTTATCGCACTTGCTCACATTCCCATTTCTTCTCAAGTGAAAAAGGAGTCTCTCATCTGAGAGACTCCTTACTCTGTCTAATATTCTCTTATGGTCTGACAATTTTCGTAACTGTTACGATACATGTCATAACTTTTCCATTTACTTTGGCTGTAATCGTTGTTGTTCCAGGACTTCTTCCGATTACGGTACCATTTGCCGATACTGTAGCCACTCTTCTGTTGTTGGAATACCAGCTGATTCTTTGGGTTGCTCCAAAGACATCCAATCCATATGAATCATACTGTTCAATTGTAATTCTGGTAGCATTTAATGCCAGTACATTCAATTCACATACACCTTCTGCACCAGAAGAAGTAATACAAATAATTTCGCAATTACCCTGACCTCTTGCTGTCACCACACCATTGGATGATACGGTTGCAACTGCCGGGTCGGAACTGATCCATTCCACAACATCGGTAGAATTCGATGGCCGTAATTTGCATTTTAATGTGGTTGTCTGTCCCGGAAGCATGGATAAGCTGGAAGAGCTTAATCTGACTCCGGTTGCAGCTACTACCGGCTTTATCGTCACCTTAATGGTTGCTGTTACGCCATTTCCATCCGTAGACCTTGCATAGACATAGCAGACACCGGCTTTAATACCTGTAATTGTACCATTATAATCCACCATTGCAATGGATTCATCCGAAGAGGACCATTCAATTCCCCTTATCGATGCATCTGCCGGCACAACTGTTGCTGTTACCTGAGCCGTCTGTCCCTCCAATATGCTGACATAATTCGGATTTACCTGAATTTCACTTACCGGCTTAATACAGGTAAACGTTTTCTGATCATAAACACCACTGCCATCTGCCGCCATAGCTGTAATCACAGCGGAACCATATCCAACTGCTGTAATCATTCCATTACCGGAAACCTGAATCACACCATTATTGCTGGAAGACCATATGACACCACGATTTGTAGCTGAATCCGGTGATACCGTTGCTGATAACAGTCTGCTTTCGCCATAATTAATAGATCCTGAGGTATCTCCAATTTTTACGCTGGTTACAAATTCATACACCTCTACCTCACAGCTGGCCACCAGACCACGCTCCACGGTAGTAGCCAAAATAATGGCTTTACCGCCTTTCAGACCTGTAACGATGCCGCTGGCATCCACACTTGCAATGGATGGGTCACTGGACGTGAAAGTGACTTCCCGATTGGTTGCATCCAAAGGTGTTACGGTTGGAACCAAAACGAATTTATCTCCTTTATAAATTGCTGTTTTGGTAATATTTAAAGAAATACCTGTCACTGATTCTAATACCGTCACATTACATGTTGCAGATACTCCTGTATCCACACTGGTAGCGGTAATCGTTGTTTCTCCGGCTGCCAATGTTGTGACTTTTCCCACGGAATCCACGGTAGCAATATCAGGATTGGAAGAACTCCATCTGAGTGCAGGGTTATCTGCATTATCAGGACTGGTTGTTGCGTATAACCAGAACTCAGTTCCCTTTCTTACTTCCATGGCTGTGTTACTCATGGTAACACCTGTAACCGGCTGATATACTGTCACATTACAAAGAGCCGTCACACCGCTGTCCACAGACTGTACCAGAATAGCAGCTTCACCTCCGGCTACTGCTGTCAGAAGACCATTTTCCACTGTAACAACCGAAGGATTTGATGTTACCCAGGTCAATTCTTTATTACTTGCATTGCTTGGAAGTACCGTTGAAGTCAGGCGGAATGTGTCACCAATCTTCAGCGTAACATCTGTATAATCAAGAGAAACGGATGTCACCGGCTGTTCAATTACAAACTCACAGGTAGCAACCAGGTTTAATCCATCTACTCCTGTATCTTCTGTCTGACAAAGGACCGTTGCCTTTCCCGGAGCAACGAATGTTACAAATCCATTTTGATCTACAGTAAGAACTGATGGATTGGAAGTTTCCCATACTACATTCTTATTTACGCCTTCTCCTTCCGGAAGAATATTATAAGAAAGCTGGTAATTGCCCATGGCAAGACTGCATGTTACATTTGTTTCCGATAATGTAATCTCTGTCACCGGCACGCGGACATGAAGTTTACAGGATGCAACCTTTACTCCATCCAGAGTCACAACTGAAATCACACAGTCACCGCCATCCACAGCAGTTACTACACCTGCATCTGAAACGGTCGCAATTGTCTCATCAGAAGATACCCAGAGAACATCTGTATTATCCGCTCTCTCCGGCTCAAAAATAAGTTTTAACGGATACTGCTCTCCCTTATCAATTTCCAATTCAGTAGGAACCAATGTGATGCTCTGTACCGGTTCATTTACATAAACAATACATTCTGCATACTTCTTCACTCCATCAATTTCCTGAATGGCTTTGATGGTAGCCGTACCCTTCTTCAAACCGGTAACTGTAATTTTGTACTTATCTGTCTCAGACAGCTGAACAGACGCCACAGACTCATCCGAAGATGTCCAGGTTACATGTGCTTTTGTATCTGTAACAATGGCTGACAAATCAAAGCTTTCTCCTACGTTCATCATATGTTCTGTTTCACTGACGGAGAAAGAATCAATAACGGTAACCTGAATGGCTGATGAATGCATTCTCTGTCCGTCAATCAATGACTTACTGTCCAATGTAGCTGTGATATTTGCCGTACCATTTGATCTGGCTGTCAATACACCGTCCGCATCTACCGAGACCACATTAATATTATCTGAGGTCCAGTTTACACCATTTTTATCCTCTTCCGAAGCATTGGTATTCAACTGTACGGTATCTCCTACTGCTGTCACCAGATTTCCATTGGTAATACCGAATTTCACCATTACATTCACAGAATCTCCAAATCTTGCCGCCAATTCTGCAGGAGTCAGAGAAGCGAATGCCGTGTTTGAATAATCATATCTCGGATAAGCATATAACAATACATAACCGGCTGTTTCTCCATATGCATAACCATCCTGATCAACGACCAGATAGTTCTCATCAGCACTGGTAATGGTGACATGTTTATTCGTTCCGGCATTGGTATTGCCCGTTACCACATCCGTATAAACACCCGGTTCAATCTGTAATGTTTCCAATTTCATTCCTTCTGAAAATCTGACATTGACCAAAACATCAAATGTAAAATACTGCTGATTATCCGGTGTACGAACTGTAATCGTTGCAACTCCACCGGAAACAGCCGTCACCTCTGCAGTACCATTTCCGGTAGCTTCTACGCTCACAATTCCTTCCTGATCAGAACTCCAAAGCAATGGATCTTCTGCCTTGTAATTGGTCGTTATCACCGATTTTGCACCAATCGAGGAAAGTTGAATAAATCCATCCGACAAATCGTTGGTTACATCCAGCAAAACGGTAATCGTAATCTCATCTGTCTTTGTTACAGGCACACCATTGTTATCAAAGGTGTAGCTTGCCTTTACCTTGGTAGTACCGGATCCTGTTGCCTGAAGATACACATACTGTCCTGTTGTGTTACTGACACTGACCACATTCTGATCATCGCTTGACCACTGTATCTGATCGGGATCAAGATTATCTTCTCCTGTAATGGAAGCACCAAAATATTCCATGTGGCCTACTTCCCATTCCGTGGGATTTACCTGATTCTCAGGGGTATCCGCAGATGATATGGTAATTCCTACGGACGCAGCCATAATACTTCCCATACCAATGATGGAAACAACCAGTACCACTACGATTCCAAGCAGCTGTTTCCAATACCTTTGTACTTGTTTCATGAAATCCTCTCCTTTGTTTCCTGTACTAATCTGACCGGCACCCTTACCGGAGGCGATCCACTTCAAACCGCTCCATGGTATCCACACATGCCATCAGACTCTTATACCTTTCTTCTAGTTCTCCTTCGTTGATGGTAACATCCAGTGCTGCTGCAATATCATCAATCAGGCGGTCTGTTATTCTCGGCCGCATACTGATCAAAAGCATTTTCTTTTCTTTCATTGTATCTGCATCCAGAAAACTTAATAAATCCAGATTTGGCTGAACTGTTGTTTCTTCGTCCAAAGAATTCTCTGTTTCCACAGTTTCTGCCATCTCATCCGAATCCTGTCCTTCTGTTGGAATTTCTTCTTCCAGTGTGATTTTCTCAAAGCGATACTTCTGCTTCACATTCTGATATTTTTCATGTTCTACCTCACTCATAAACATGGAAAGTGGTCTTGCATACACACCATAGTTTCCATAAAGAGCCTGGTAAATCACCAATTCCTCTCCCGTCTCTGAATGAATTGCCACAGTTATGATTTGATACAGTTTTCCTTTAAAATGTCTATAGATTTCCTGTGGTACCGGTTTTTCTCGATCCATTTCTTTCCCTCCATACAACAAAGGCATTCCCACAATTTATACAGTTTCTATAACATCTGTTCTAAAGTTTCACGAATTGCCTTAATAAATTCTTCGCTATTTAATACCGTTGGATTCTCAATGGATGTGATAATGGCAAGATCATTGGTCATTTTACCATCTTCAATTGTTTTGATACATGCTCTCTCTAATTTATCGGCAAAATTCTGTAATTCCTGAATACCATCCATTTCCCCACGTTTTCTCAGTGCACCTGTCCATGCAAAAATAGTAGCGATTGGATTGGTTGATGTCTTTTCACCCTTTAAATGTTTGTAATAATGTCTCTGTACCGTTCCATGAGCCGCTTCATATTCATAATATCCCTGTGGGGAAACCAAAACAGAAGTCATCATAGATAAAGAACCAAAAGCAGTTGCTACCATATCACTCATAACATCACCGTCGTAGTTCTTGCATGCCCAGATATAACCTCCTTCTGAACGAATCACTCTTGCCACTGCATCATCAATGAGTGTATAGAAATATTCAATACCTGCTGCCTTAAATTTCTCGTCATATTCCTTATCATAAATTTCCTGGAAAATATCCTTGAACGTATGGTCATATTTCTTTGAAATCGTATCTTTTGTCGCAAACCATACATCCTGTTTGGTATCCAGAGCATAATTAAAACAGCTTCTTGCAAAACTTTCAATGGAATCAACCAGGTTATGCTGTCCCTGAATAATACCTGCTCCCTTAAATTCATGAATCAACTCTCTTGTTTCAGTTCCATCTGCAGCGGTATATACCAGCTCAGCCTTTCCTTCTCCCGGAATCTTCATCTCAGACGCCTTATAAACATCACCATATGCATGTCTCGCAATGGTGATTGGCTTCTTCCATGTCTTTACATATGGATCGATTCCCTTTACAATAATTGGAGCACGGAACACTGTTCCATCCAGGATTGCACGAATGGTTCCATTTGGACTTTTCCACATTTCCTTTAAATCATATTCGGTCATTCTTGCTGCATTTGGAGTAATGGTAGCACACTTAACAGCTACGCCATATTTCTTAGTTGCCTCTGCAGAATCCACAGTTACCTGATCATTTGTCTCATTTCTATATTCCAGACCTAAATCATAATACTCTGTCTTCAAATCAATAAATGGCAATAACAGCTCGTCTTTAATCCATTTCCAGACGATTCTGGTCATTTCATCCCCGTCCATTTCCACCAACGGTGTTGTCATTTTAATCTTTTCCATTTTGTTTTGTCCTCCAATTGTCAGTATTTTTGTAATGTCTTTCATATATCATATACGTTTAAAGTATACCACGGAAACAACGTATTTTCAACCAGTTTTGAGAATAACCCGTCTACAGATTCCATACTGCATACACAGGAACCTGCAGTCTGTTTTCTTCATATTCTGCTTCCTGCAAAGTAATCTCAATCATCAAATCAGGACTGTAAATCTCATCATATATGCTCAATGCCGTTCCGCTGCCATATTCTCCATGAATTTTCACCGGTATCAGCTGATTTTCTGACTGGCAGAGAAATTCTATTGTTTCTTTCTTTGGTCCTGTCCATCTTCCCATGATATTATTCAGTTCTGACACCTTCAGTTGTTGAAATACAAACTGCTCAATCAGCGGATAATCCTGAATTTTATACGGAAACTGTAATGGTATCAACTGTTGAAATGAAATTCCGCAGACATAATTAAAGATTCCTATATCATGAAAATAAAGTCTGCAATTTTTCTCCATACAATCTTGTATTTCCTTTTTTTCCCTGTAAAGATTTACTTTTGTAAGTATTCCCTGATCCAAAAGCCACTGAAGAGCTTTCACGTTTTCTTTTTTCTGTAATTTGGAAGATAGCACTTCCCATATAGTTTGTCTATCGCTTTGGATACTGTTCTTCATGCCAAGGTAGATCTTCCGAACCTTTCTCTTAAGCTTTTCATCCCTAATCTCATCTATCAGAGACAGATATTGCTCATAGACTTCTCTTAAAGAATGTTCCACTGCCTCCAGCTGCCTTGTATCCATATATGTCTGTATTACTTTCGGCATTCCTCCGGTGATAAAATATACTTTCATATATTGAATCAGTTTATTCTTCATTTCTCCGGAAATTTCCTGAACCGCACACTGTTCCACTGCACCCAGCAGTTCAAAATCCCGGTTTATCTCCATCATTTCCTTTAAGCTGACCGGATACATAGGATAAAAATCTATTTTTTCCTTCCACTCCGCTGTACAGATACTTTCCGGATTGCCTGAGACAATCATACAGACAGAGTAATCCATTAAATGGCAGACTGCAAAACGAATGATTTCCTCCAGCCTGCTTTTTCCATTCTGTTCCAAATGATCAAAGATTACCAGAACCTCGTCTTTTTCCCCTGTTTCCCCCACATAATGTTCTACTGTTTCATCAAACCCCACCCTTGTCAAAGTTTCCTGAGACAAGAATGGGTCTTCAAGATTTCTCATATCAAAGAGAATCTGCTTGTGATAATGCTCTCTGGCAAATTCCATGACAGCGGAAGTTTTGCCTACCCCCTTTGCTCCTGCCACCAGTGCAGGCTGCCGGTCTGTCCGGTCTTTCCACTGGCTTAATTTCTTCGTTATTTCTCTGTACAATGCTGCTTCCTCTCATCCATTGTTTATTTTTAACCGAAGCTCCACATACATCCAGCCATCCAAATAATTCATTGACATACTGCCGCTATGAAGTTCGATAATTTCTCTTGCGACTGCCAGTCCAAAACCCTGTCCTCCCATTTTTCTTGACGCTGCTTTATCTACTCTATAGTAGGGATCCGTCAGATGTTCCATTTCTTCTGAGGTGATTTCCATGGAAGAATTCCTGATTTGAATCACAACCTCTTCTTTTTGTTCTTTGCAAACAACCTCCACAGGTGTTTCATCCATCGAATACTTCACTGCATTTTCCAAAAGTGCAAACAAAAGTTCCTTTATTAACAATCGATCTGCATATACCTCCAGGGTTCTGTCACACTGCACCTGAAGCTCTGATGAGCTGTGTATCTTCATTCTGATATCACGCTCTACCATGTTCAGTTCTTCCAGTAAATTTATTTTCTCAAAATCCGAATGATATAAATGATTATGTAATAAATCATACATATATTTTTTATCTGCAAAGTCTGCCAGTATTTCTGACATACATTTTATTTTACCTGCCATATCCAAGGCTTTCTGTCCATCCACAAGCCCCCGGTAAATAAATTCCGAATAACCGCTTATGGCTGAAAGAATGTTTTTTATTTCATGTACCGACAAATCCAAATACTCTTTATTTTCCATATTCCACCTATCTTTTACTCTATTTTGTAACCTACGTTGCGAACGGTCTTAATTCGATTCCGTTCATTACCGATTTTCTGACGCAAGGTTTTGATATGCATATCCACAGTTCTTGATTCTCCCTGAAAATCAAATCCCCAGACAGATTCCATAATCTTATCTCTGGTCAAAACAATGCCTTTATTTACCATCAGGTATTTCAGCAGCTCATATTCTTTATATGTGACCTTCTTCTCCTCCGTACCAATGGTAATGACTCGTTTTTCATCATCAAGTGTAATATTCCCCACACGTATAATTTCTGATGGTTTGCCTAATTTTCCACTTCTTCGGAACAAGGCCTTCACTCTGGAAGGAAATTCCATAACGCCAAATGGCTTGGTAATATAATCATCCGCACCTGCATCCAGGCACTTTACTTTATCTATCTCCATGCTTTTGGCCGTAACCATCATAACAAGAACATCCTTCGTTCTCTCTCCTTTTCGAAGCCTTGCAAGAACCTTTCCACCATCTTCATCCGGAAGCATGATATCCAAAATAATCATGTCCGGAATCCTCTGTTTCAATGCTTGTTCCAGTTCATTGCCAGAAAATAAACTGCGCACTTCATAACCAATATTGAGCAGTGAATAACTCTCAATATCATTCATCTCCTTATTATCCTCCACCACATAAACAAGCATTTGCTTGCCCTCCTCTTCTTATAACTTTTTCATTTCCTATATATCTTAATCAAAATTTAGCATAATGTAAATAGATTTTTTTCTTTTTTTACATAATATTTACTTTCAGAGAATTTTCCTATATAATGTAATAAAATAAAAGGATTCTCTTACACTGTCTGTTTACATCTATTTTACAAAACACCATAGGAGTATCTTATTTATACACATC
>CALWLV010000057.1 GCA_944381595.1 uncultured Roseburia sp. | reverse complement strand
CACAGGATTCATCTAACATCAACCGTTGGGGGATTTTGCAGTATTTTGACACATTACAGAAGGGTGAAAACGGACAGGCAAAGGCTGATGCCCTTTTAAGCTTGTACAATAAAAAGACCCGTAACCTGAAAATCACAAACGCGATTGGAGATAACCGGGTCAGAGCCGGTAGCATGGTAATCATAAATCTTGACCTTGGAGATGTGAAACTGAAAAATTTCATGCTTGTTGAGAAATGCAGGCATACCTACAAGGAAGGTGAACATTGGATGGATTTGACGCTGAGAGGAGGTGAGTTTGTTGCCTGATGCAAATGAATTTGTGGCACTATTGAAAAAGGCAGCGGTGGATGCAGTAGATGCACAAAAACCGACAACAGTATGTTTTGGTGTGGTTTCTGGTACATCACCTCTGCAGATAAATGTAGAGCAAAAAATGACACTTGGTACCCTGCAATTAATTTTAACTGAACGTGTGACGGAAAATGGTTTGGAAGAAGGTGATCAGGTAATATTGATCCGAATGCAGGGAGGACAAAAATATATCGTATTGGACAGAATCGGGGTGATGGCATGATTCCTTCAACAATGGGATTTCTTACACAAGATTTTGAACTGGAAGAACAGCCAAGTAAAACTTATAAAATAAATCTTAATGACAACACAGTGAGAGGGTATACAGATGGATTGGAAGCTATGCATCAAGTAGTATATGCGATTGTGAATACAGAGAGGTATCAGTATCCTATCTATTCTTGGGATTATGGAATTGAGTTGATGGATTTGTATGGAGAGCCATTGTCTTATGTCTGCCCGGAGTTGGAAAGGCGGATTACAGAAGCACTGCTTTGCGATGACAGAATACAGAGTGTGGATAATTTTGAATTTGATATTTCCCAAAAAGGGCAGATTCTTGCCAGTTTTACAGTTCATACCATTTTTGGAGATATCCAGGCAGAGAAGGTGGTGAATAAGACAAATGTATGAAGAAATGACTTATGAAAAGATTCTGGATGATATGTTGGACAGAGTGGATGACAATCTGGATAAAAGGGAAGGAAGTATTATTTATGATGCTTTGGCACCAGTGGCATACAGTCTGGCAAGGATGTTTTTTGAGCTTCAGCATTATGCAGATTTAATTTTTCCGGACACATCGGCAGGAGAGTACCTGGATAGGTTTGCAGCAGCGTTTAATATGAAACGGAAAGAGGCTGTCAGGGCGGTGAAAACAGGATGTTTTAATATCCCGGTTCCGCAGGGCAGTCGATTTTCTACCATCGGCGATGAAGCAGTAATTTATGTTGTAACAAAGGAATCCGGTATGGAAGGAGAACAATATATTTATGAACTGGAATGTGAAACAGCCGGACAGATTGGAAACAGATATATCGGAAAATTACTTCCGGTCAATTATATGAATGGACTTGGCAGTGCAGAATTAAAAGGAATTGTTTCAGAGGGAACAGATCAGGAGTCCGATGAGGATTTCCGGAAAAGGCTTTTTGACAAAATAAGAAGGCCTTCTACAAGCGGGAATGCCAATGATTATTACAACTGGGCCATGGAATGTGCCGGAGTGGGAGCTGTGAAAGTATTCCCTCTGTCAGGCGGACCTGGAACAGTAAAAGTGGTGATTGCGGATGAAAATAAAACATCTGCCGGAAGTGAGCTTATCCATAGAGTGTCTGACTATATAGAAGGGTTAAGACCGATTGGTGCAGATGTGACCATTGTTTCCGCAGTAGAAAAAAACGTGGATATATTTGCAAAAGTAAAGCTGACAAAGTCCACGAATCTTGGTACCGCACAGATGAACTTTCAGGATATGGTGGGGGAATATTTAAAAGACAATGCATTCTCCATCAGTTATCTCAGTCCTGCAAGAATTGGAAACCTGCTGATGGAAGTATCAGGAGTAGAGGATTACATAGATCTGCGGATTAATGGAAATACAGGAAATATGGAGATTGCGGAAGAAGAGATTGCAGTGGTGGGAACAGTCCGGCTGGAGGTGATGTGATTTGGAAATCAGCAATTTTTCAGAAAAATTAAACAGACTGGATGGAACTATTTATACTGTGGAAGAGAGGGTCTTGCTTGAAAATGGCGTATATGAATCTGTACTTCAACATGATAATGTCAGGGAATCTACCATAAATGTTTATACGGGTTCTAAGTTAACCGGTGACAGGATAGAAAGCTGGGTATTATCAACGCCGAGTATCACACCATGGAAAAGAATCATACGTATCCATGCAGATGTGCAGGAGGTTTATATCAGTTATGAAACAATCGGTGATACTGTGGAAGCGGAGGATATTAACAATCTCCAGACAGCGGTATTAAATACTCAGGTGGCATTAAATGATGAGGCGAAGAGAGCAGAGGCTGCGGAAGAGACACTGACAGATGCAATAAACAGTGAGAAGATCAGAGCTGAAAAATCAGAAGAATTAATCCGTAAACAGTTGCAGAATGAGATAACCCGTGCCGAACAGGTGGAAACATCCCTGAGCGAAGAGTTGGAAAAAGAGTGCCAGAGGGCATTGGAGGCAGAAAGGTTGTTATCTGAATCAATTTCTTCTGAAATAAACAGAGCTGTCGAACAGGAAGAGGCTTTGGCCTTATCCATTTGTCAGGAAACAGATAGAGCCCAGGCGGCGGAGCGGGATATCTGGTCAGAAATTGAAGGGAATAAACCTGTATGGGAAGATAAATATACAAAAAATGAGATTGATAACAAGTTTTCCGTATTGGAATCTAATATTGACTGGAAAGAGTCTGTGTGTACATATGAGGATATTGCTGTTGAATATCCTGATCCTCAGGACGGATGGACCGTTAATGTTAAAGATACAGATTATACATATCGCTGGAATGGAACAGAATGGGTTGCTATTTCGGCGAATTCTATTCCGAAAGCAACACAATCTTTGGATGGTCTTCTTGCGAAGGAGGATAAGGTAAATTATGATGATGCCAATTCCAAAAAACATACACATTCAAATAAGTCTACTTTAGATGGTATAACTTCTGGTTTGATTTCTGGATGGAATAATGCAGCCGGACACGTAGGGGATTCTGTAAAACATATCACAAGTAGTGAACGCACCTTGTGGAATACAGTATCAGGAAAAGCACCGGACAATCATACACATAACTATGCCGGATCATCTACTCCCGGAGGAGCTGCGACATCTGCAGCTAAATTAGCCACTAGTAGAACTGTAAATGCTTTAGGAGACATGCATGCATCATTTAAGTTCGATGGATCTGGTGATGTGTCTTATAATTTGTGGCCATATCACGCAACCGTATTTGTAAATAATACAAATAATTATCCGTTTCACAGATTTGCCAAATTGGACACAATTACTATATCATATGTCGATAAATCAAGTACATTTCTTGTTACTCAGGATTATGCTGGTGGCGGTTTTGGAATTTTTAAAATATCTTTGAGGACAAACAACAGTCAAATGTATTCCGATGTGTCTGTTGACTGGTTGGTGCGTAAAGATATACCTGCTGACTCAGTGCAAGTGGGACTTTATAATATATACGGAAAAACATATGCAGATGCATTCTTTAAAACAACAGGGCCATATATGGGAACCGTAATTCGCAATTTGGCCTCTGGAGCTAGAGGACAAGTTCATAGAACTTGGGAGCTCATATCTTCAGTCGAATCTGTTGATACGACTACAAGCGATGCTAAAACCTCAAAAGAATGCTATACGTCTGTTGAGGCGGCAGGTACTACATTACATAATCAGGCTTATTCAAAAATAATAACAGGAAGTGATAGAGGCACCGTACAATCAGCGAATAGCGCTTCTAAATTAACTTCTTCTGCCGGCTCCGAAACGCAACCAGTATATTTTTCAGATGGCAAACCGGTTGCGGGCAAATATAGTTTAAATAAATCAGTTCCAAGTAATGCAGTTTTTACTGACACTACTTATTCTGTTTTTAAAGCAGCCACCGCATCGACAGCTGGTGGTACTGGTCTTGTTCCTGCGCCTGCTGCTGGAAAACAAGACACATTCTTGCGCGGAGATGGTACTTGGCAAGTACCTACAAATACAATAACCGTGGATTCCGCATTGAGTAGTACCAGTACGAATCCTGTACAGAATAAGGTGATAAATTCTGTATTGTCTGGAAAAGTAAGAAAAGGTTGCACGTGGAATGAATTAATGGGGGTGTAATTAATGTACGCAGAGAATCAATATGGAACTATCCAATATTCTACAGGAAGCAGTGAAAATCATGAGGAGCAGAAATATGAAGATTTGATGAAACTTGTTCCCAACGTCATCACTGAATTAGAAGAAATGAAAGCATTGTATGTCAGTCAGGGACATGAAGTGGGGAATATAATCTACGAGTTAGGCGAAATGATAAAGCAATGTTTTCTGATGAGTGCAACATGGGGATTAGAACGGTGGGAGAAAATTCTTGGGGTAGAAACAGATATGTTTCTTACATATGAACAACGTCGGGAAATACTTGTCGCAAAGATATGCGGGCAGGGTACAACAACCTGTAAAATGATAGAGGAAACAGCCGCTGCATTTTCAGGCGGAGAGGTGGAAGTCATTGAAGATAACATAAATTACTGTTTTACAATCCGTTTCATTGGAATTAAAGGCATACCGAGGAATATGAATGGATTTATCAATATGTTGGAGGAAATAAAACCGGCACATATGGCATATGAGTTCCAGTATCGTTATACCATCTGGAACGAGTTAATTTCTTATGATTGGAACAGCCTAAGCAGTAGGTCATGGGATGATGTAAGAGTTTTATTTTAAAGGAAGGAGGAATAAATGAATACTACAGCGAATTATAAATTAAAGAAGCCAGAGGGTACAGATCTGGTTGATATACAGATATTTAATGATAATGCAGATATTATTGATACGGAACTTGCAAAAAAGGCAACAAAGGATGTTGTAACAACTTCAGCCAATGGATTGATGAGTTATGCAGATAAAATCAAATTAAATGGAGTGGCAGAAAAGGCAAACAATTATACGCACCCTTCATCACATGCAGCAAGCATGATTACACAGGATTCATCACACCGATTTGTTACGGATAGCGAAAAAGCAACATGGAATGCAAAACAAAACGCACTGACAATAGACAGTGCTCTTTCAAGTACCAGTACAAATCCGGTGCAGAATAAAGTAATCAATTCCGCATTAGCAGGAAAAGCACCTAGCAATCATACCCATAATTATGCAGGTTCTTCTTCTCCGGGAGGAGCTGCGACATCTGCAGAAAAATGTACAGGCAATTCAGCCACAGCCACTAAGGCAACACAGGACAGTGCAGGACAGCAGATTAATACAACCTATATCAAAGGATTGTCCGTAAATGGAAGAACAATCACATACACGAAAGGGAATGGCACGACTGGAACAATTACAACGCAGGATACCAATACAACCTATGGAGTTGCTACGACCTCATCTAATGGACTTATGTCTTCTACAGATAAGTCCAAGTTAGATGGAATTGCAACTGGGGCAAATAAAACCATCGTGGATTTGGCATTAAGTAGTATAAGCACAAATCCTGTGCAGAACAAGGCGGTATATTCCGCATTAGCAGGAAAGGCACCTTCTGACCACACCCACAGGTATCTTCCTCTTGACGGCGGAATAATGGTTGGAACATTAACAGTAAATGGACTGAAGGCATATACTGGTTGTTATTTTAGAGCATCCATGCTTGTAACTTCAGGAACGACGATAAGTATTTCGATTCCATGTCATATTGGACCTGGTTCTCCTTATTCATTTTTAAAAGATAGAGTATACTTGAAAATCAACAGCGAAGGTTATGGTAGTCCAAGCGGTGAAATTGTGCATTCAAGTAACGGATCCGTTTCTTTAAAATGGAATGGATCACAAACATCTTTAAGTAATATGGGAGTAACCCTTTCTTCCACATCCAGTAGTGCTACAAACACAGACACCGTTTTGACTCTTTTTGTTGGAAGAAAATCCTCATTTTCCAACTCTACATCTGTTTACATTGAGTATACACATGGAATAACCGAGGTTATTTGCAGTTAGGTGGTGATATTATGATGAAAAATTTGAAATTAACTCCTTGGTTAAATGAAGGACTTTTTGGTTTTTTTGAGTATGACTGTTGGTATAAAGGTATTCATACTCATGCAAGAACACTGGAGGATTTGCAGACTGTAACAACAAATACCCTGAAAGAATTAAATGAATCGGTAAAGACCGCAAAGAAAACGGAAAATTTTACCGAAAAATACGAAAAATTGTCCGATGAAGAAAAGAATTCTATCTCTTTGGTTGGATATTTTAATCAATTAAACCAGAGAGAATTGACGGAAGAAGAATGTGAAGAAATCAGGGATAAATTATATGATGAAGAAATTGTAATTACCGAAAACCCGGAATGCGTTATTCAGCACTTCGACCCTACAGCGGAAGATTTGAAGGAGTTGGAAGACATTCTCACTCAATATCCTGACATTAGTCAGATAGAGCTGGAAAACATTTATTATCATCATTGTACAACAGACCCAAATAGCATGATATATCTGAATTCGGTAAGCAATGCAAAAGAGATTACGGAAAGATATGATTCTGATTTAGAGATATCTGCACTTCTTTGCAGTATGTATGAAAAGATGCTTGAATGTGAGGCTCAGTTAGTAAACAGTTCAGAAGAGATTGTTAATTTATATGAAGAGAAGGAGGATTTGAAAAATGAAACTATATAACGTAAGTGATCCTATTGTTAATCATTATATTACATTGGTAAATGCCGGAAAGAAAACCATTACAGAAGTTCCTGAGAAATTCAGGCAAGAAATTGCCGATATTCTGGGAATTTCTTTGGAAGAAATTACATTAGAACAGGCAAAAGAAAATTGCGGCTCTCAGTAAGGAATGCAATGCAATCATTGAGAATGGTACAGAAGTTGTTCTATCCACCGGAACGGAACATTTTACATTCACGTTATACGACCAGTCCAATATCGACAGTTTATTTAACACAGCTGTATATTCAAAGATGGATGGGATTCCATATCATTCAAGCAATGGTTCTTGTAAGCTGTACAGCAATCTGGATATTGCCCGGATTTACTGTGCGAAAGAAAGTCATAAATTGTATCACATCACCTATTTTAACGCACTGCGAGACATGATTCAGCAAACATATACTGAAATTGATAAGGTACAAGACCTTTCGTATGGGGACGAACTGACCGGTGAATATCTGGAAAGACTTACGAATATCATGGAGCAGGGAACGCAGTTATTAAATGCTTCCTTAACAGCAGTCGGAATCAATCCGGAAGAATTGGCAGTGGCTCAGTAGGAGGAGATATATGAATTTATTAAAATCAGTTATCAAATATGTTTTTGTATTTGTAATAATGGGTACGGTGTATTATCTGTTAGAAAGTATTTTTAAAGGCTATTGGACAGACTACCGAATGTTCCTACTAGCAGGATTTATAGGAGTTGTCATTGGTCTTATTAACAACGTGTTCACGTTTGACACAAGTTTCATCCTGCAATGCGTAGTGGGAATGTTGATAGCATTATTATGTGAGTGTATCTTCGGCTATCAGTGGAACATTGTGGAAGGATTAGGTCTTTGGGACTACAGCAATCTGCCGTTGTCTGCCGTAGGAAATCAAATTAATGCAATATTTGCTGTGGTCTGGTTATTTATTTCTGCCCTGGCGATTGTGATAGATGACTGGATTCGGTATCGATTTTTTCATGAGGAAAGACCTCATTACAGATTTTAACAATTACATAATGAGAAACATAAGGAACTGTTGTTTGTACAGCAGTTCTTTTTATTTGCAAATAAGGAAGGAGACATGGTATGAATACGCCAAGACCGCCTAATTTAACGAGAAATAACGAAGAGGCCACAGAGCTTCTTTTTTTATGCAAATTTATGGTTATGGAGGAAAACATATGAA
>CALWLV010000056.1 GCA_944381595.1 uncultured Roseburia sp. | reverse complement strand
ACAATGCCTGTGAAGCTCTATATAATAAAATTTCTTTAGAAAAAGTTGATATTTTACATTTCTCTTCTGAAATAGACGATTATGGTGGAAATTCAGAAGCTAGACTGGATATGAATAGAAAACTGCTGCTTCCATATAAGGATCGACTTTCTGGAGAAGAAGTATTTAATGCCTGTTTTGTCAAGCATCTATTTGGTTTTACACTATGGAATAAAATTTATTCTGCTAAATTATGTAAATATGCCGCCACACAAATGGAGGATGCTTTTTTCCCAAAAGCTCAAGATCTATACTCTTTCTTTATCATAGCTTATTATGCGAAAAGTTATTATGGTTGGGAAAGTACACCATATTACCATTATTGCTTTGGCCGTGGTGTCACAGGGACACGAAAGATAACGCTTAATGTTTTTGAACGGTACTGTATGCAGTCGAGAGTCATCGACGCTCTAAAGCGATTTTGCAATAAAATACAGGATACAGCCAAAGAAGAAGTATACTCCAGTATTATTTCACAATATCAGAATAGGTGGTCTAATGAGTGTGTTAATCTTTGGTTTAATGCAATAGATGATGAAAGGCGCGCACAGGCAACCGAGATTCTCTTTCAAAACTGGGGAACGGATGCTGTTATCCAATTAACAAAAAAATATTGGTATGCGCGCGATAATGTTGCACAGAAATTAACAGGGGCATTTCCCAACTTGTTAGGTAAAAAGGAAATTAAAACCATTGCTTTGTATTATTATCATTTAACAATTGGAGGAGTGCAACGTGTAATATCCCTTCTTATTCCATTATTGCAAAAAATGGGATATAAAGTGGTTTTAATTACAGATAAAGAACCTTCTGAAAACGACCTCGCGCTAGAATACTGCGTTGAACGAGTCACAATTTTTGATTATCAGAAAACATCTAATAAAAATTATTTCCTACGCCTTCAAAACTTTCAGGACATTATTCAGAAATACTCAATTGATTTAGTAATTTATCACGCTTGGACATCTCCATTGTTGCTTTGGGATGCCTTATTCTTAAAAACAAACAAAATTCCAGTAATTATCCAATCACATTCGGTTTTTTCCTATTCGTTATTATCCCTTGGAAGAGACTTTGCTGTTTTACCAAAGGTAATATCTTTTTGCGATGGTATTGTTGTGTTATCCGAAATGGATAAGCTTTATTGGAGTCATTTTAATGATCATGTGTATCATATACCGAATCCAATATCACCAGCGCTACGATGTGTAGAGCCTACTGTCGGCACGCAGAATTTAATTTTGTGGATTGGAAGATTCTCTAATGAAAAACAGCCGTGGGAAGCTATTTATATTATGGAGAAAGTTTGCCAATTCGTTCCGGATGCAATGTTGTATATCATCGGAAATTCTCAGAACGCTTCTGTTCTTGATAAATATCAAAAGATGATAGACCAACGGAATCTTAATGAAAATATTAAACTGCTTGGTTACCAGCAAGATGTAAATCAATATCTTTCAAAGGCTAAGCTTACATTGATTACTTCAACGTATGAAGGTTTTTCAATGGTATTAATGGAGTCAAAAGCTCACGGGGTTCCGACTGTAATGTACGACTTACCGTATCTCGATTTAGCAAGTCAAAATTCTGGAAGTATTTGCGTGCCTTGCAATGACCGAGCAAGTGCGTCTGAGAAGATTGTTGATATTTTGCTAAACGAAGAACAATGGATGTCCTATCATCAGCAGGCTTATGAATACTTTATGGAATGTGCAAAATATGATTACCAAAGTGCATGGAGTAAGGCTTTAAACGGTGACACTACATCATGTCATCCTTCAGATGAGTCTAAGATTATGATGAATACTATCTTGAATCATTATATGCTTGGATGGAATAAGAACCACCAAGTATTGGCTAAGAGCAAGAGTATCGGGAGTAATCGATTTGGCATTATCGGATGGCTTATCCAAAAATTTATCGGTGGAATACGTTGTTACCAAGAACATGGCTTAGAATATACACTGAATCGCGTTAAAGAGAAGTTTTTGGGATTATTAGGAAGGTGAGAGTTGTGAAAATCGCCATTGCCGGTACTGGCTATGTAGGCCTGGCCAACGCCATTTTGCTGGCCCAGCACAACGAGGTGACGGCGGTGGACCTGGTGCAGGCCAAGGTGGACCAGATCAACGCTAAGAAGTCCCCCCTGGCCGACCCGGAGATCGAGGACTATCTGGCCCACAAGCCCCTCCATCTCACCGCCACCACCGACGGGGACGCGGCCTACCGGGACGCGGACTTCGTGGTGGTCTCCACCCCCACCAACTACGACCCGGTGAAAAACTACTTTGACACCTCCTCGGTGGAATCGGCGGTCCGCCAGGTCATGGCCGTCAACCCCAACGCCGTCATCGTCATCAAGTCCACCGTCCCCGTGGGCTACACCCTGTCTCTGCGGGACAAGCTGTCCTGCAAGCGGCTGCTGTTCTCCCCGGAATTTCTCCGGGAGGGCCGCGCCCTGTACGACAACCTGTATCCCTCCCGCATCATCGTGGGGGCTCCGGAGGGGGACGGGGACATGGCCCGGGCGGCGG
>CALWLV010000055.1 GCA_944381595.1 uncultured Roseburia sp. | reverse complement strand
ATAACTACCTCCTGAATTATAGAATTACGTGTATTATAACACAAAAAATCAATCTTTTGTACTTTCTTTTTGCAATTTTAAAAAAAGCATTTTTCTGCTTTCCTTTTTCGCGTTTTTTCGCTATAATGTTACTAACTTTACTATTTATAATGGAGGATAACGATGAAGTTATTAGAAGATAGAATCCGTCGTGACGGAATCGTAAAAGAAGGAAACGTATTAAAGGTAGACAGTTTTTTAAACCACCAGATGGACGTTGAACTGTTTGGACAAATGGGAGAAGAATGGAAGCGTCTCTTTGCCGGAGAAAAGATTACAAAAATTCTTACCATTGAAGCATCCGGTATTGGCATTGCCTGTATCGTGGCACAGCATTTTAACGTACCTGTGGTTTTCGCAAAGAAAGCACAAAGTGTAAATATTGATGGAGAAGTCTATTGCTCAAAGGTTGAATCCTTTACCAAGAAACGTGTCTATGACGTGATTGTATCGAAAAAGTTTTTAAATAAAGACGATAACATCTTAATTATCGATGATTTTCTTGCCAATGGATGTGCAGTGAACGGTCTGATTAAATTAATTCAGGATTCCGGTGCTTCCATTGCCGGTGTTGGAATTGCTGTAGAGAAAGGGTTCCAGCAAGGCGGAAAGATCATTCGTGATGCAGGCATCCATTTGGAATCTCTTGCAATTGTAGATGCCATGGATGCAGCGACAGGAGAAATTATATTTCGTCAACAATAGCAGTAAAAAAGGAATGTTACCTTAACAAAAAGTAACATTCCTTTTCTTTATTCTCCAACCAGTTCTTTCATTAACTTTGGAACGGTAGTAATTTCATGAATTCTGCCAACATTAGCTCCACAGAAAATCAACCCATGATCCACATCTCCTTTCACTGCATCAATCAAAGCTTTCGTGATGCAATAAGGTACTTCCCTTGGGTTGCATTTTTCCAGACACTGATAACATTTCTGAATAGTTTGTCTGGACTTTTCCACCTGCTGAACGAAGAGATTTCTGATTGCTCTTCCCGGCATTCCTACCGGGCTCTGGACAATTACAATATCTTCCGGCTTTGCCTCAATATATGCCTTCTTATATTCCCCGGAGGCGTCACACTCTTCCGTTGCCACGAAACGGCTGGCAATCTGCACTCCATCCGCACCTAAAGAAAGCACATGCTCCACATCTTCATGCGTAAAAATCCCTCCGGCTACAATAACCGGAATATGATGACCATATTTTTCCTCATATGTTTTGACACAAGCTATGATTTTACGAATTTCTTCGTCATAATCCAACTCATCCCTATGTTCTAACTGTTCTCTGGAAAATCCTAAATGACCTCCGGCCTCCGGACCTTCAATCACAAGAAAATCCGCTGTTTTATCATAATGCTTTTCCCACATTTTTAATATAATTCTGGCAGCTTTGGCAGAAGAAACAATCGGTGCAATGGCAGGAATATCTTCTTCCTTACACTGATATTCCTCTGCCGCTTCTTTCACAATGGCCGGCAATTCTACCGGAAGACCTGCTCCACAGATAATCACATCTGCCCCGGCCTTTACGGCTGTTTTCACATGTTCCTTATAATATTTTAAGGCAACCATGACATTTACGCCGACCATGCCTGCACCCTGTGCAATTTTTTTTGCCCTGAGTATATGTTTCTCAATGGCCCTCTCGTTACACGCCTCCTGATTCCGATCAAATCCCTCTTCATCGTATCCAATCTGCGCGGTGGAAATAATGCCCACTCCTCCGGCTTTCGCTACAGCGCCTGCCAGAGACGAACGACTGATACCTACTCCCATTCCCCCCTGAATCACCGGATTCTTTGCCACTTTATTTTTAATCACCAATTCTTTCATCTTAACTCCTATCTGATTTATACTATATTTTATAACCAATTTTCTTAAGTATATACGATAGAGTTTTTGATGTCAATATAAAATTGTATTCGCTTATATATTTTATAGTTTTTTAACACATTAAACGTAGTATTGAAAACTACTTATGTTTTTTCTTTTTCTTTTCCGGCAAAAATATTGCCACAACAGCACATATAAGAAGTATATATACATAATAAATGTTTGGAATTACCTCAAAAGCAGAGACTTTATAATCCGCCACTAATCCCAGTGCAATCAGCATCTGTGCTCCATAAGGTATGATTCCCTGCCAGACACAACAGAAAATATCCATGAGAGAGGCTGTTTTCTTAGGAGAAATATCGTATTCCTCACTGATTTCTTTGGCAATTGGTCCTGCCATTACAATGGCAACTGTATTATTTGCCGTTGCGATATCCATGGCGGAAGACAGTGTGGCAATTCCAAGCTGTCCGCCACTTTTACCTTTGAAATAAGTACGAATCACATAAAGAATGTAGTCAAATCCACCATATTCCTTCATAAGTGCACCCAGAGCCGATACTAAAACAGCTACAATGATGGTTTCATACATACCGGAACATCCTTCTCCCATGCTGCTGAAAACCAGAGAAAAAGAGAAATCCGGAACAGACAAAAATCCTACCAAAATGAAAAGAAGAATCCCGGTACCTAAAACCAGTAACACATTCCATCCCAAGAGAGCAAGAATGAGTACAATAAAATATGGCAATGCCTGAATTACTTCATACTGCAAATGCTCCACCTGTCCACCTCCACTGGAGCGAAACAACATGATAACGAGTGTAATCAATGCTGCCGGAAGTGCAATGGCCAGATTTTCCTTAAATTTGTCCTTCATATTACAGCCCTGTGTCCTTGTTGCTGCAATGGTGGTGTCGGAGATAAAAGACATATTATCGCCAAACATAGCGCCTCCAATAATCGCTCCAAGCAGCACAGGAAGATTTAAGTCTGCTGCCTCTGCGGTTGCTGCTGCAATTGGAACAAGTACAGAAATGGTTCCACAAGAAGTTCCCATAGCCATTGATATAATACAGGATATAATAAAAAATCCTGCAAACAGCTGATTTGCCGGTATAATATCCAGCAATAGATAGGCTGTGCTGACGGAACCTCCTGCTGCACCTGCCATACTGCTAAAAGCCCCTGCAAACAAAAAGATCAGTATCATAGCTACAATATTATCATTGCCCACACCTTTCGCCATAACCTTTAATTTTTCATCAAAGTTCAGCGTCCGATTCTGGAGCAATGCCACAATTAGGGCTATCGTAAACGCAATCACCACCGACATGATATAGAATCCCTGATCTTCCCCTTTGACATACTGATAATAAATGCCGCTTCCCACATAGATCACCAGAAATACAGCAATCGGTAAAAGTGCAATTGCTCTTCCTTTGTTTTTCATCGTTTCCATTCTAAACTTCTTTCCTTCCTTTTTGATCTATATCTATGATTTCCAGTTTGTGATGAATCGGAAAGAGAAACAAACTGCTTTCATGTTTCCGAATAATCTTCTTTCCTCCCCTGTCACCTTCTAACATCATTAACTCATCTTTCAGAATATTGCGAAATGCGCAGGGATTATAATACTCCCCCTGCCACGTCACTGTACCGGCTGCTTTCCCACTCTGTACAAATCCCTGAATAAAACCCTTCAGGGTATCATATGTGAGATATGGCTGGTCACAGACTGCAAACACATAACAATCTGTCCTGTTTTCCGCTTCCTGAATACCCAGATGAATGGAATGGGAAATGCCTTTTTCAGGACTGTCATTCTGAATATAATAGACAGGAAGTACACCGACTTCCTGTCTAATCGTCTCATACTGCGAAACCAGTATCAGTGACTGAATCACGCCCTCTTCTAACAGACGGACGCCCAGGTCTGTCACATGACGATACATTGGCTTTCCATTCACCATATATAAAAGTTTATTTTCCCCAAAGCGGGTACTGTTTCCTGCCGCCAGCAAAATCAGACTAATTTTTTCCATGTAGTCCTCTCCATACCTTTTCCGGCGTAATCGGCAATTCCTTAAACCACAATCCCGTTGCATTGAATACCGCATGGGCAATTGCCGGATTTGGAGTATTGATTACGATTTCACCTATGGATTTTGCTCCAAATGGTCCTGTCGGCTCATAACTGCTCTCAAATTCCACACGCAAGGTTCCCATATCAAGACGGGTTGGAATCTTATACTGCATAAAAGAACTGCTATAATTCTTTCCTTTTTCATTATAAATAACATCTTCGTACATAGCCATTCCGATTCCCTGTACCAATCCGCCCTCTGTCTGAACCCTGGCAAGATTTGGATTAATCACTGTTCCGCAGTCTACCACTGCCACATAATCCAGAATTTCATATTGTCCTGTTATCTTATCCAGTTCAATTTCTACCATACCAACCATAAATGGAGGCGGTGAAACCGGTGAACTATGCTGTTCTGTCACTTCCAATGCGTTGGTATTATTACACATTGCCTGATTTGCAATATCTTTCAATGAAATTTCCGGTCCTCCCGGAACAAATACCCTGTTTCCATCAAATTCCACTTCTTCTTTCTCTACCTGAAGCAATGCGGCACCATTTTCACAAATTTTTTCTCTCAACTTTTCTGCTGTTTTTACCACAGCCATTCCAGTGACATATGTGGTGCTGGATGCATAGGAACCGCAATCATAAGGGGATACATCGGTATCCACTCCGGATACAACGATTTTATCCAAATCACAATCCAGGCAGTCCGCTGCCATCTGTGCCAGAATCGTATCACAACCTGTTCCCATATCGGTACATCCCACCATCAGACTGTAAAATCCGTCATCATTTACCTTCAAAGTAACAGAGCCTACATCACAGCTGGAAATACCGGAACCCTGCATTGCCATGGCCACACCAACACTTCGTACTTTTCCATTTCCCATATCCTTACATGGATATTTCTCATCCCATTTTATCATCTCTTTCGCTCTGGATAAACAACGGTCAAGTGCACAGCTGTTTGCGGTTTCTCCATAATATGCAGGCATAATCATACCTTCTCTTACCATATTCATCTCCCGGAGTTTTACCGGGTCCATATGAAGTTTTGCAGCAAGCTCATTCACTGCTGATTCCACTGCAAAAATACCCTGTGTGGCACCATACCCGCGATATGCACCGGCACTGCACACATTGGAATACACCACATCATAAGAGAAACGGTAAGCTTCCAGTCCACTGTAAAGAGGAATGGATTTATGTCCGGAAAGTCCCACCGTAGTCGGCCCATGTTCTCCAAATGCACCGGTATTGGATAGCGTATAGACGGAAATTGCTCTTATTTTACCATCTTTGTTGGCACCTACCTTCACCGTTACTTCCATCTCATGACGAGGGGAAGAGGCAATTTGTGATTCCTCTCTGGTATATATGATTTTTGCCGGTTTTCCGGTCTTCATGGTAACCAGTGCCGGATATACTTCCGTTACTACGGTCTGCTTTGCTCCAAATCCTCCTCCGATTCTTGGCTTTACCACACGAATCTGGGACTTCGGAATTCCAAGTGCATTGGATAAAATTCTTCTCACATGAAATGGTACCTGTGTGGAAGATACCACATTCAGTCTGCCAAAGGTATCCATATAACTATAGGTACGGAATGTTTCCATCATAGCCTGCTGATTTGCTTTTGTATGATAAACACCCTCCACCACAAAATCGCAATCTGCCAGAATTTCATCTACGTTTCCCAGGGCATCGGACGCACTGGCACAAAGATTTCTCTTATTATCTGCACCAACCGGACATAAAGACTTCCAGTCTTCCTCCGGGTGGACCAGAATT
Source organism: uncultured Roseburia sp. (assembly GCA_944381595.1). GTDB lineage: Bacteria > Bacillota > Clostridia > Lachnospirales > Lachnospiraceae > CAG-303. Next base: position 30,316 of record CALWLV010000055.1, on the reverse strand, counting down.
TCATTATCCTTCGCAGTTCTAAAATCCAATATTGCCGGAATCTCCCGGTATTTCACCTTAATTAACTTTAATGCTTTATCCACGGCCTTTTCATCATCACCAGCCACAATGGCAACTGCATCTCCCACATAACGGACACGCTTATCCAAAATCAGACGGTCATAAGGACTTGGCTCCGGATAGGTCTGTCCAGCCATGGTAAAACGTCCTCCCGGATTATCCTCATAAGTCAAAATACATTCCACACCCGGTACTTTTTCTGCAATGGCTGTATTTATTTCCTCGATGATACCATGGGCAATGGGACTTCTTAACACCTTACAGATCAGACAATCCTTTGGTGCAATGTCATCGGTATACACTGGCTTTCCTGTCACCAGCGCCATGGCGTCTTTTTTTCTCACTGGTTTATTTACAAATTGATTCTTCACAGTATACCTCCCTGTTTTGCCTCCAAATAAGCTTGGATTGCCCGCAAATGTCCCTGATAACCGGTACATCTGCACAAATTTCCTGCCAGATACTCCTTGATTTCTTCTTCTGTAGGGTCTTCTAATTCTTTTGTCATGGCAATGACATTCATAATGAATCCCGGATTACAAAATCCACACTGGTCTGCTCCCTGATCTGCCAGAAATCCACCGAACTCCTCTGCTTCTTTCTGTAAGCCTTCCAAGGTCAGAATTTCCTTTCCATCAGCCCGAACTGCAAGTGTGGTACAGGATAACACCGGTTTTCCATCCATCAGAACAGTACAAAGTCCACAATTGGAAGTCTCACATCCCCGCTTCACACTATAGCATCCTTTGCTTCTTAAATATTCCAAAAGAGGGGTATCTGCCACCACTTCATCTGTAACCATTTTTCCATTCAAACGAAACTTTATCTTCATGCCAGTTCCTCCCATGCTTTCTGTAATAAGATTTTGGCCAAAAATTCCCTATATTCTGCTGACGCACGCATATTACTTCCAAATGTCAATTCTTTTGTCCAATCCTCATTTTCCACAGAACAGAGAACAGCTCTTGCCGGTCTTGCTCCAACTGACGCTATTTTCTTTCCATTTTGTAACTCTGCTGCACATACAGCAATCACCGGAAAATCTGTGGACTGATTCCGGAAAGACTGATAACTTACTTTCCTTCCATCCTTCTTCACAATCAGACGCACCAAAACATCTCTGTCATAGGGCATCTTTGCAAATTCTTCCAAAGATACTACCCCTTTTCCAACCAGTTCCACATAGCTGTCCATAGCAAGGAAACAAGTCAGAACATCTGAAAATCCAAATCTGCCAAACAGACTGCCTCCTACTGTGACAAGATTACGAAACTGTACCCCCACAATGTGGCGCACCGCCTCTTTACATGCATTCCCAAATGTATCATTCAATCCTTTATGGAGCTCAATCTGTCGGAGCGTCACCATACATCCAATGGAAAATTCTTCTTCTGTCTCAATAATCTGATCTAATCCAAGACCGGACAAATCGATGGCTGTTCCATAAGATTTCTTTCCCAGTTTTAACCATCCTGTTCCACCCAGTATCACATTATTCTTCTTTTGGTTTAATTCATATGCCTGTTCCAGACTTTCTGCCAGAACATACTGCTGAAATGAAAACATCCTTCTCCACCTTTCTAAATATGAAACAGTAAAAATGCCAAAAACCCATGACAGATCCTATCCTTATGAGTTTTTGACATTTTTCTTTTTTTATTCTTCTACTTTGTCCTTCGGCAGTATCAGATTGAGGACCGTTGCAATTACAAATGTCATAATAATACCATTCTGTGCAAAGATATCACTTACCCACTGAGGCATCATGTCAAGAACAGACGGTACATTTCCGATTCCTACTCCCAACCCCAGTGCCAGTGCAATAATCAGACCATTTCTTCCGTTCAGATCCAATCTCTGTAAAGAACTGATACCACTGACAATAATCATAGAGAACATAATCACTGCTGCTCCTCCCAGTACAGACTGAGGCATCACTGTAAACAATGCACTTAATTTTGGTAAAAATCCCATAAGTATAAGGAATAAAGCACCTGTCATAATTGTAAAACGATTCACTACCTTGGTCACTGCTACTAAACCTGCATTCTGACTGAAGGAAGTATTTGGAAGTACACCAAATACTGCTGCAAGAAGGCTTCCAAATCCATCTGCAATGACAGAACCGGATAACTCTTTATCCGTTGGTTCTCTGTCCAATCCGCCATTTGCAATGGCTGAAGTATCCCCTACAGTCTCTACAGCGGTGGCAATAAACATGATTCCCATGGCAATAATCGCACTTGGAACAAATTTTATATCCACACCATCAATCATCATAGCCGGTTTCGGCAATGCAAACCATGCAGCTTCCTTTACCGGTGTAAAATCTACCATTCCAAGACAAATCGCTGCAAGGTAACCTACAATAATTCCAATTAAAATAGAGGAAACACTTAAAAAGCTTCCCTTAAACTGTTTCAAAACCACAATCACAAGAATTACAATCAATCCCACTAAGAGATGTTTCCAGTGACCAAAGCCCAGTTCATTTCCTTCTCCGCCTCCCAAATATGTCACACCTACCGGAAGCAGCGATAAACCGATGGACAATATCACAAGACTAGTCACCACCGGCGCAAAGATTTTTCTAAGCGGTTTAATAAAAAATCCAAGTACCATCTCAAACAAAGAACCGATGATGGACGCACCAATAATGGTACCATATCCACTTGCCAGTCCGATGGCCTTGGCAGTGCCGATAAATCCGGAACTGGTTCCCATAACAATCGGTAACCCGGAACCAATCTTCCAAATTGGATATAACTGAATCAATGTTGCAACACCTGCGATAAACATGGAATTCTGAATCAGCATTGTCTTAGACTCCGCCTCCATATTCAATAATCCACAGACAATTAGTAATGGGGAAATATTTCCCAAAAACATTGCCAGCACATGCTGGATTCCCAAGGGAATTGCCTTAGAAAGTCTTACTCTTCCATCTAACTCATAGATGGATCCTTCTTTTTTCTGTTCGTTCATTTCATTGGCTGTAAACACAGTCTTCCTTTCGTTTTTTTCTCCCTTAGAAATAGTATACAATATGTCGGAAATTGTCAAGGCTAAAGTGCCCGGAATTTTTAATTTCTATGGTTTCCCTACTCCGGCATAGGCAAAAACAGCATTTCTACACAGCCTCCACAAATCATTCCAAGATTTCCACTTTCTTCATTGGACAAATTATAATGTTCCACACGGATGGTCTCTTCCTCCAGGTTTTTGCACATTTCCCGTGCCATGCAGATTGTTTCGTATTCCACTCTTCCGCCTCCCACACTTCCTGTCAGTGTCTGATGTCCCCTGCTGTCTGCCGGAACAAACATCATGCTTCCGGTTCCCCGAGGTGCGGAACCTTGTTTGGAAAGAATGATACAGAGTACACCTTTCCCCTGAATCCTTGACAATTCCTCCGTCATGGTGCTGTTCTGGCTCTGATTTTTAATCTGAATCATTTGAGCAGCAATACTGACCGCAATCTCTTCCGGAGTCTGTGAACCAATATCCAGACCAATTGGCGCATGGATTTGATTCAACACTTCTCTTGAAAATCCCTGTTCTTCTAATCTATTCAGGGTCTGAATGACTTTTTTTCTGCTGCCAATCATGCCAAGATACGTATAGGAATGTTTTAGAATCTGTTCTACACACTGTCTGTCTGCCATATGTCCTCTTGTCATAACTGCATAATACATATTTCTTCCATCTCTTTGTGCAATACATTGCTCTAATTCGGAAAAATCTCTGCAGATTACTTCACATCCTTCCGGAAATTTTTCCTGATTGGCAAATTCTTCCCTGTCATCATAGATGGTTACTTTGAAATCTAAAAATCTTCCTAATTCAGCCATCTTCCTCGACACATGTCCGGCACCGCAAAGAAACAATTCCGGCTGAGGAAAAAACCACTCTTCCTGTAATACACAGTTTCTTTGTTTCATCTGAAAGTAAACACCACAGGCACGCTGGTACAAGGTATCACATTTTCCAGCAACAAAACGAATCACAGCCTTTGAAAATGCCTTTGACAATGGCTTTTCATAACCTTCCTGAGCAAGTGTGAAGATATCCTCCAGAGTCACCGGCTTTTCTCTCTTACATCCGAGGATGCTCTCTGCCAGTTCCACCCGGTGGCAAACCCGAAAAAGTGGCTGTCCCAATGCCGCCATCCCCATCACTACATGAATTTCATCTGTCTCTGATGGAATCACCGGCTCCTGTTCCCCCGGATGTTTAATCAGCTGATGTTTTGCCCCATCGGCTTCTACCAAAATCAAATCAGCTTCCTGTTTCACCCAGTTCCATACGTCTTCCGATAATCTGCCTATTTTTTCCTCATCTGCCGGACTTCCTGCCATACAATAATGTTCTTCATCCAAACGCCTGAAAATCTCTTTCGGATTGTCTGTTACAATAATAGTATCTGACTCCCGGTACATATGGGTTGTGGTGATCACAAGTACCTTTTTTCCCTGTTCCACATATTTTTTCGCCATGTTATGAATATGTGTGGTCTTTCCTCCCGCCCCCACCACTGCTATGATATACGGCTGTCTCATGTTACTCCTTTCCGGTACTCAGATGCTCTAATATGGCTTCCAGTACACCACCGGCAATACATCTTGCCTTATCTGATATGGTGAAACAATTTTCATACTCTTCTTTTCGCGGATCGATATCTGCAATTTTAAATCCTTTTGTTACCGGATAACCATCTCGGATTAACCCTCTCAAAAGTCCTGTTATTGTGGCCGGAACCTGTATTTCCTCGCCATTTGTTTCAATAACTGCGATGGTCTCCCCTTTTTCTACTACATCTGTAATTTTCTTTACATTTTTTAACACGCCCGCTGCCGGTGCATGAATCACACGCTCTTTTCCCACACCTGCAATCACACCTGGAGTTCCTGTATTTGCAAGTGCCGTTCCCTCTTTAATGATACGGCCAAGCCTGTGTCCCCGCATGGTTTCTATGACCACATCCACATCTTCCCCTGCACGAAAACCAGGACCCAGGGCAATGGTGAAATCCGCCAGCCTGCGGCTGGTACCAAGATTTTTTTTCGCCAGAATGGCATCCACCAGAGCAATATACTTCCATGCCGGATCCGGATGTTCCCGAAGGAATTCCGCTGTTTTAGCCATCGGATCCACCAGCAGGGCAGGATGACCTTTCTCCATGATTTCCTTTGCCTGCTCCAGAGATGTTGCACGGTAACACACCATATCCTCGACCTCTTTTTCTCCCTCATAAACCGCTTCACAAAATGCTACATTTCTGCGAATGGCAGAAGGGTTTTCGGTCTCCAGAATCAGTACCCGGAAACCTGATTTTACCAATTTATAAATGGTTCCGGTGGCAATATCTCCACCTCCCCGGACAAGAATCATATGATTCGTCATATATGCTCCTTTCTATTTGCCAAATCCACAGTTTGGATAGGTGCAGACTTCACAATTCAGACAAAGTCCCCCTTCTCCATATTCTGCAAGTTCCTCTTTCTTGATTATCTGCCCTGCCAGAATTCTTGGCAGAACCAGATCAAATATTGTTTTCCCTGCATACATCACACACCCCGGAAGACCCATAACAGGAATTTGTTTTTCCTCTTTATCATAATAGGCTAACATAAACATGGCTCCCGGAAGTACCGGTGCTCCATAGGATACTATATTTGCTCCGGTATTTTTGATTGCAAGAGGTGTTCTGTCATCCGGATCCACACTCATGCCACCCGTACACAAAATCAGGTCGGCATCTGTCTCCCCAACCGCCTTCATGATTTCCTCAGTGGTTTTCTCATGATTATCGTCAACAATCACATGTCGGATTACTTCCACACCGTATTCCTTTAGCTTATCCACTACAACCGGAGTAAAGGTATCTTCAATTCTGCCATGGAAAACCTCATTTCCGGTTGTAATCACCACTGCCTTTTTCATAATATAAGGTAATAACTGAAAAATTGGCTCTGTTCCTGCAATTTCCTTTGCCCGATTCATTTTCTCCTGTGCAATGACCAGTGGAATAACGCGCATTCCTGCCAGCTTATCCCCCTGATGAACCGGTGTATTTCCATGTCTCGTGGCAATCATCATCTCACCCAGACTGTTTATTTTTTTTAATTTTTCCCTGTTTATTACAAATAATCCATCATGAGCGGCAGACAGTTCAATTTTTCCTTCCTTGATATCCGAAGTCTTCATTCCCTGATTCTGACATATTTCACAGAGTATTTCCGCTCCTTCATTTTCATGAAGCATACCTTCTTCTTTCTCCCAAACATAGAGATGGTCTTTTCCCATAGACAATAACACCGGTATATCTTCTTTTGTTACAATATGTCCCTTTCGAAATCTTGCATCTTTCGTAACACCTTTAATAATCTGGGTTAAATCATGACAGAGTACCTGTCCTTCCGCATGAATTGTCTCAATCAGTTTCATCTGCTGCCTCCTGATTGCATGTAAAACCATATTGTTCCATAATTGCTCCCGCTTCCTCAGACTGCAGGAAAGTCATAAACTCTTTGACTGCCTCCTGCTCTCTGCTTGCCTTTACCGGTGCAAGGTAATAATAAACACCCTGTGACAACCATTCCTCTTTGGCAGTTTCGATGATTTCAACCTGGTCATTGATGGCTGCATCTGTGGCATATACCACTCCCACTTCAGCACTTCCTGCTGCCACCCAGTTGAGAACCTGCGTCACATTTGTTCCATAACTAATCTTATCCTGTATCTCATCCCATACATGTAATGATTCCAGTGCTTCCTTTGCATACTGACCTGCCGGCACACTATCCGGTTCTCCGATGGCAATCATGTCCGCCTTTCCAATATCAGAAAACCCTTTCACTTCTGTCTCACTGTCTTTCCGGCTAATTAATACCAGTTTATTCTCCAATAGCGGCAGTTCATCGCCCTCTGTGATATATCCCTGTTCAATCAATGTAGTGACCGGTTTCTCTGCTGCCGAAAAAAATACATCTGCATCCAATCCTTCTGCAATCTGCGTCTGCAGTTTTCCGGAAGCATCATAAATACCTTCTACGGTAATACCCGGATGTTCTTTCTCAAACAAAGGTTTCAGGTCCTCCGTAAAACAGGTTTCCAAACTTGCCGCTGCTGCAAGCATCACCGTGTCCTGTTTTATCTCTTTTGTTTCATTTTCTTCACTTGCATGATCTTTGCCGCATCCTCCTAATATCAGGCTAAAGCAAAGACTTCCTAACAATAAACTTTTTTTCAAATTGTTTCTCATTTTATTCTTTCTCCTTTTCTAACAAATGTCCGGCCTTCATACGATAGCGCTCTTTACATAACATGCGTACTTCATTGCTGTCATGGCTGACCAAAATAGAGGGGCAATCAAATTGAAGTAATAATTGTCCCAGTTCTTTCTGTAAATATTCCCGCAATTCTTCATCCAACGCCGAACATGGTTCATCCATCAAAATAGCTTCCGGCCGGCAAACCAGCATTCTAGCCAGCGCAGTCCTCTGTTTTTGTCCGCCGGAAATTCGGTCCGGTTTACAATCTCTGATTTGTTCCAGCCGAAATAACTGCAGCATCTGCATGGTTCGTTTTTCCCGCTCTTTTTTTTCAATTCCGGCTGCCTTCAGACCCGACTGAATATTTTTTTCCACTGTCATATTGGGAAATAAGGCATAATTTTGAAATAAATAGCCTACGTTTCGTTTCCGGGGAGGTAAATTAATCTTTTTCTCAGAATCAAATAATATGCGATCACCCAGCATAATCCGTCCGGAATCCGGTGTTTCGATTCCTGCAATACATTTTAGCAGCATACTCTTGCCGCTTCCGGAAGGTCCCATAAATCCCACACAGCAGGAATCCACGGAAAACTCTGCCATTAATTCAAATTCTCTTAATTTTTTGCATAACTTTACATCCAGTTTCACAGCCCGCTATCCTTTCTTTTTTACCATAGTAAAACAGTTCATCCCAATCACAGCCACAAAACAAAGTAATAGGATAATTCCCACATAGACACCTGCCTGATCCATATCTCCGGCTGCTGTTTCTGCGTATACTGCCAGAGACAGAGTCCTTGTCTTTCCAGGTATGTTGCCGGCTATCATGGCGGTGGCACCAAACTCTCCCAGACCTCTTGCAAAGGAGAGTACACCTCCACCCACCAGTCCCGGCAAAGCATTTGGTATCAGTACTTTCAGAAAGATTCTTGTTTCTGACATTCCAAGTGTACGTCCCGCCAAAACAAGGTCATCATCTACCTGTTCCAATGCAGCTCTTGCAGAGCGATACATAATGGGAAATGAAATGACGACAGACGCCAGTACAGCTCCTATCTGAGTAAACGCCACACGAATTCCAAACACATGCCACAAGGTACTTCCAAACACACCATTCACGCCGAAAAGCAACAAAAGAAAAAATCCTGCCACGGTAGGCGGAAGAACCAGGGGCATGGTAAAAATTCCGTCACACACTGCCTTTATAATTTCCCTTTTTCTATTATATACAAACCATGCGGCCATCAATCCGAGCACGAAAGTAAATACCATGGTAATTGCTGCAATTTTTAACGATATCCATACGGGGGACCAGTCTATCTCACTCATGACCTGTCTTTCCCCCTTCCACATTCTCCTTCGCTTCCTTTTAAAATGGCAATGCCATGAGCAAGTTCATCGATGACAAATCCAAGGCTTTCTTCCACTGCCTTCACACTTCCCGGAAGGTTCACAATCAGGGTTCTTCCCCGAATGGCAGATACGGCACGCGATAACATGGCACGCCTGGTAATCTTCATAGATTCCATCCGAATATATTCGGCAATCCCCGGTGCCAGGCGGTCTGCCACAGCAATGGTAGCTTCCGGTGTGCAATCCCTGACAGAAAATCCGGTTCCACCGGTGGTAATAACAAGATCCACATGACACCAATCACACAGACGGATTAATTCTTCTTCTATTTTTTTCTGCTCATCCGGCAGTATGGAAGTTTCCACCACTTCATATCCATGACACGCAAGAATTTCCACAGCCCTCGGCCCGCTCTCATCCGTCCTCTCTCCGGCAAATCCTTTGTCACTTAATGTAAGTACAGCCGCCCGGACTGCCTCTTGTTGGGGCAATGTGACTTTCATCACATCTTGCTCCCGTATTTCACCGCCTTCAAGAACAACTGCAAAAACTCCCTGAGTGGGCATAATGCAGGTTCCGACACTATCATAAATCTTACAGTGATGATGACATTTTTTTCCAATCTGACTGATTCTCAGAACCACATCTTTGCAAGTCAGAATGGTTCCCACAGGCAGCGTGGCAAAGTCAATCCCCTGTACCAGAAGATTTTCTCCGAAATCCCCATCTTTCACATTTGCACCACGCCTACGGAACTCCTCTACTTTATCATACGAGAGGAGACTAACCTGACGATGCCAGTTTCCTGCATGGGCATCTCCTTCTATTCCATGTTGTTTTACAAAGATTCCTTTATGCTGATTGACTTTCCCTGTTCCTTTCTCCGGACTGATACAAATCGCTTTTACGATTCCTTCCACTGAAAATCACCACTCTTTCCACCTGTTTTTTCCAAAAGATGAATCCCCGTCATCTCCATGGATTTATCCACTGCCTTGCACATATCATAAATGGTAAGGAGCGCTGTACTGACTCCCATCAGTGCCTCCATCTCAACTCCGGTTTTTCCATTTGTCTTCACCGTACAGACTGCCTCCACTGCATATCTCCCCTCTTCCTCATGTAGTGTAAAATCTACACTGCATTTGGTCAGCATCAGCAGATGACACATGGGAATCAGCTGAAAGGTCTGTTTGGCTGCCATGATTCCAGCCACTCTTGCCACGTTCAGCACATCCCCCTTTTCCATGGACTTGTTCTGTATTTTCTGAAATACTTCTTCGCTGACCTTAATTCTTCCTACTGCTTTTGCCATACGTCTGGTCTCCGGTTTTTCCCCTACATCTACCATGACGGCATTCCCCTGTTCGTCAAAATGTGTAAACTCCATCTTATCCTCCAATTCTGTTCATGTCCGTCCAGCCATGTTTCCCTTGTTCAAAATGGTGTTCTGCCGGCTTGTCTTTTATTTTCTCTGCAATCTTTTTCTGTAATCCCTGTTTATCCCCTGTTTTCAAAAAAGGAGTCACATCCAGTCCATCCCGATATGCCAGACATAATTGCAGCCGTCCGTCTGACGTAAAACGGATACGGTTGCACTGATGACAGAACTTTCCATGAATCGGCTGAATAAAACCAATGTTTCCTTCATATCCATCGATGCAATAATATTCTGCCGGTCCCATTCCCAGCTTACACTCTTCTTTTTTCATAGAAAGTCCGGCCTTCTCACATAGCTGCAAAATTTCTTCTTTTGTCTTTCCCTGAAATGTTTTCGTTTCCCCCATGGGCATATATTCGATAAACCGCAATGACAGCTTTCGAAATTGTATCAATTTAAGAAATTCCATCCATTCCTCCCATGGCAAATCCGCCCTGGGCACACAATTCACTTTCACGGGAATCCCCATTTCACAGGCTTTTTCAATATTACGAATCACGACATCGAAAAAATCTCCTCCCATCAGTTCCTGATACACCTTTCTGTTCATGGTATCCAAACTGATATTCAGGCTATTTAATCCCAGTTCCTTTAATTCTTCCAGATACGGCTCCAGATAGATTCCATTGGTGGTAATTCCTAAATTCCCTTCTCTGGAAATTGTTCGGATTCTTCTTACTATATCCATACAGTCTGACCGGACAAACGGTTCTCCTCCTGTAATACGGAAATGGCGAATTCCCAGTGGAAGAACACTCTCACAGACCATGCCGATTTCCTCTGGCGACAATTCCCTTTTCTTTGTACCATGTTCTTCCTGTGTTCTGCAATAACGACATCTAAGATTGCACCTGTCTGTAATGGAAATTCTCATATAGGAAATTTCTCTTCCAAATCCATCCCTCATCGTTTTCCACCTTTCCTATAATAGTCCAGAACAAAATGGATAAACTTCTCCACCGCCGGTTTTACTTCCATATTTTTTCTTCGCACCAGATAAAAATCACGATGTATCTCTGTGTCTAGTTCACAGACAAGAATCTGTCCGCTCTTTATCATATCTTCCACCGCAAACCCTGACATAATGGAAATCCCCATTCCTCCTGCTATCATTCGTTTAATGGATTCCAAATCATTGACTCTTGCTACCACATGAAGATTCTCCTCCCGGATATTCTGATGTTTCAGAAATTGCTCTGCTGCCTTTCTCGTTCCGGAACCGATTTCCCTCATAATGATTGGTTTCGAAAAAATCTTTTCCAGATTATGTTGTTTTTCCACTTCTTTCTGCAAAGCAAAATATTCCGACGTAGACGGCATGGCAATTACCATTCGGTCAGAACAAAATTTCTCACAGACGCAATGTCTGTTCTCACAAATACTTCCTGTCAGTCCAAGTTCCACCGTACCATCCAGTACACGTTCTTCAATTTCCTGACTGTCTCCCTGACGAATCTGAAAATAGATTCCCGGATTCTCTCTGCGAAATTCCGTAAGCACATCCGGTAAAAGATAGCCGGATGGTATCGTAGAAGCTCCCAATGTCACAATATCCCGAACATCACCGGATAAATCTCTAAGCGCCGCTTCTTTTAATTCTAAAATTCTCTGTACATACTTCAGAAAACGCTCTCCTTCTTCTGTCAGTTTCAGATTCTTCGTGGTACGGATGACCAGCTTCTTCTGTAAATCCCGCTCCAGACTGCCAAGGTGAGAGCTGACCGTTGGCTGGCTGAGAAACAGTGACTCCGCTGCTTTGGAAAAACTCTTGTATTTTGCAATGGCTGCAAACGCCTCTAACTGCCTAAATTCCATGTTCCAATATCTCCTCTAATGCCTCCACGGCAATATCAATTTCCTTCTCCGTATTTTTGTATCCAAAGGAAAATCTCAGTGTACCATATGGATAAGTATGCAGTGTACGGTGGGCAAGAGGAGCACAATGTAACCCGGATCTTACCTCAATTCCATATTTATCATCCAATTCATATGCAATTCTCGCCATATCCATTTTCTCTGTATACAAGGACACCACCGCTATCCTCTGCTTTAAATCTTTTCTTCCAATGATTTCCAGATTTTCTCTCAATATCCGGCTTTCCTCTATTTTCTGCAAGAAATATCCCGTCAGTCCTAATTCTCGTTCCCTGATTTCTGTAATCGTGTTTTTTTCCAGATAATCCAAAGCCGCATGCAGACCATAAATCCCCGGAAGATTCATGGTTCCCGCTTCGAACCTGTCCGGCAGCAGAGCAGGCATATCTTCCCTGTCCGACATACTTCCCGTTCCACCACTGATGAACGGTTCTGTCTTCTGCCCCATATCTTCGCCAAACAAAATTCCTCCTGTTCCCTGAGGACCCAGAAGGCCTTTGTGTCCGGTAAATGTAAGAATATCTATCTTATCCCGTTCCATATCAATAGGAATGATACCTGCTGTCGCTGCACTGTCTACCACAAACAGAATCCCCTTTTTTCTGCAAATCTCACCAATTTCCCCAATAGAAATCAGCGTACCACATACATTGGAGGCATGGGTACATACAACCATTCTTGTTTCCTTTCTGATTTTGTTCAAAAAGTCTTCCTGATTCAGATTTCCCTGTGGGTCACATTCTATGACCTCCCATTTCACACCGGCTTTCTCCAACTGATGTAATGGCCTGAGCACCGCATTGTGTTCCAGCCCGCTGATTAGCACATGGTCCCCCGACTTTAACAATCCCTTTAGCACGATATTCAGACTGGTAGTAATATTGGGGGTAAAAACGACATTTCTTCCATTGGAACCATGAAATAAGTTTCTGATTTGTTCCCTCGTATCAAACAGTACTTCTTCTGCCCCATAAGCACTGCCATATCCTCCTCTGTTCACATTGACTCCCACTTCCGTAAGATATCGGTACATCTCATCAGCCACTGCTTTGGGTTTTGGAAATGAAGTGGCACTGTGGTCAAAATAAATTCTTTCTTTCATATGATTGATTTCTTTTCTCCTTTTTTATAGCTTACTACAATTTATAGTTTTTTTCAATAGAACTTATTGGATTTTTCAATAAACAAATAACTATTTGTCATTTCTTATGGTATAATGTCATAGAAAAAATAAATTTTGAGGTGTCATATGAACGCAAAGAAAGAAATTATTATCATTTCCATTGCCAGCGCTATCATTGGCGTATTAGCAGTATCTCTGGTCTGGTTTGGAAACCCGGCTAACATGGGATTCTGCATTGCTTGTTTTATCCGTGATACAGCAGGAAGTCTTGGTCTGCACCGTGCTTCGGCAACACAGTATATCCGTCCTGAAATCGTAGGATTGGTTCTTGGTTCCTGTTTGCTTGCCATTGGAAAAAAAGAATTTTCCGTAAAGGGAGGTTCTTCTCCTTTTACCCGATTTATCCTTGGTTTTTTTGTTATGATAGGAGCATTGATGTTTCTTGGATGTCCCTTCCGAATGATTTTACGAATCGCCGGGGGTGATTTTCATGCCTTATTCGGACTGGCAGGATTTGCAGTCGGAATTGCAGTGGGCGTGTTTTTCTTAAAACGTGGATACAGTCTGAAACGTACTTATAAACAGCCTGTGTCAGAAGGTCTTATCTTCCCTGCAATTCAGATTATCTTCTTAATTCTGCTGATTGCTTCTCCTGCTTTTCTCTTCTTCACAGAAGCCGGAGGCGGACCTGGCGGCAGTCATGCACCCCTTCTGATTTCATTGGGTGTCGGACTGATTGTAGGCGCACTGGCTCAGCGAACCAGACTCTGCATGGTCGGTGGAATCCGGGATTTTATTCTCTTCCGTGAAAAAAGACTGCTGATTGGATTTGGTACAATCCTGCTTTCTGCACTGATTGTAAATATTGCCCTTGGATATTTCCATCCAGGATTCGGCACACAGCCGATTGCTCATAATGATGAATTATGGAATTTTCTTGGCATGGTACTGACCGGTTTCGGTTCTGCACTTCTTGGCGGCTGTCCGTTACGTCAGCTGGTACTTGCCGGAGAAGGAAATACGGATTCTGTGATTACATGGGTTGGACTATTGGTTGGCGCTGCCTTTGCCCATAATTTTGGACTGGCCTCCTCCGGAGATGGTCCCACAGACGCAGGAAAAGTTGCTGTCATCTTAGGTCTTGTGGTTGTCACAGCCATTGCCTGTGCCAATACATTTAAGAAAAAAGCATAAAAGGAGATTTGATATATGATTGATGCAAGAGGATATTCCTGTCCTGAACCGGTTCTAATGATTCAGGCAGCGATGAAAACAAACGAAAATTGTTATGAAATGATGGTAGATAATCGTGTGTCGGTGGAAAATGTGACAAGATTTGCCAATCACTCAGGATATATGGTATCTTGTGAACAGAAAGGCAATGATTTTCTCCTTACAATTACCAAATCAGAATAGGAGGTAATTTTCTATGAAGGAAGATTATATTGCCACCTTCTATTCCCATTATGAAGCCATGTGCTTTAAAAAAAAATGTGACCAACAAAAGATACCTGCCACTTTAATGCCTGTGCCACGGGATTTAAGTTCCTCCTGTGGCACTTGCGTATTGTTTCAATGTGAGGAAAATCTATTATCTTTTATTTCCGGGGAAAAAGATGATATTGAGATGATTGTAAAATGTGAAAAGAGTGGATATACTTATAAATATCAGGCTGAGAACAGCTGAGAAATGCATAATAGCATAATAACTAACAGAAAGGATATGTTATGAAGGACGATATCAAGCTGACAAAACTTGCTTCCTGTGCCGGATGCGGTGCCAAAGTAGGCGCCGGAACCCTTGCACAGTTACTTCAGGATCTCCCTGTGCATCAGGACGAACGACTCTTAGTAGGATTTGACAAAAGTGATGATGCATCCGTCTACAAAATCAATGATACGACTGCAATTATCCAGACTGTGGATTTCTTTCCTCCTATTGTGGATGATCCCAGACTCTTTGGTCAGATTGCTGCCTGCAATGCCATCAGTGATGTGTATGCCATGGGTGGAGAACCCCGATTGGCATTGAATGTAATGACTGTTTCACCGGAACTTCCAAAAGATGCTGTCCATGAAATTCTCCGAGGCGGTTATGAGAAAGCATATGAAGCCAATGTCATCATCACCGGAGGACACACCATTCAGGATACAGAGCCAAAATATGGACTTTCTGTCACTGGTTTTGTCCATCCGGATAAAATTTTAAAGAATTCTTCTGCCAGAGAAGGCGATGTTCTCATACTCACCAAACCTCTTGGAATCGGTATTCTTACCACAGCAGCCAAAGCCGGCATGGTTTCTGATGAGGTAAAAACACGAATCTATGCACAGATGGCGCAGTTAAATAAAACCGCCAGAGATATTATGGTAAAGTATGAAATACACAGCTGTACTGATGTCACAGGCTTTTCCCTGTTAGGACATGGATATGAGATGGCTCACGGAAGCGGATGTACCATTTATCTCAATACTTCATCCATCCCTTATCATCCGGAGGCATTGGAAATGGCTTCCATGGGCATGATTCCGGCCGGAGCCTACCGCAACCGGGATTTTGCAGAAAGCCATATCCAATGGAATTCCAAAAAAAATCTTCCATTGGAAGATATTTTATTTGACCCACAGACCTCTGGTGGATTGCTTATTTCTGTATCAGAAGAGGACGCACAAAATCTGTTACACGAATTACAGGACCATATGGATGGTGTTGCAGAGATTGGCTATGTAACCGGTCAAAAGGATGCATCCATCATACTGATATAAACAGAACATCTTGTTTCTTAAAATATCAGTTTGATTATGGTTACTTTATTTAATTCACTGGAAATCATTACCTGTCCTCCATGAGCTTCCACAATCTTTCTACAGAGTGCCATACCCAGACCTGTTCCATCTTCATACTCTTCCAGTTCTGAGTTCGTGGTTCTGTAGAAAGGCTTCTCTACCATACTAATTTCACTCTCTGAGATTCCTCTTCCAAAATCCTTGATTTGGATGATTTTTCTCCTGTCTTCTTCAAATGCTGACATTTCAACCCGGCCATTCTCCTTGGATGCATGAATGGCATTATCCAGATAATTACATAACATCATCTGGAACAGTTCCGGTTCTACCTTTAATCGAAACTGCTCTGCCTCTATTTGAATTCTGACCATTTTTTTATCCGCCATATGCATAATTTGATGTTTGCTTTCTTCCAGGATATCCCTAACACTCATTTCCTTTTTGTCATTTTCCTGGATTTTACCAATATGAATAAAATTCATTAATTTTTGGGAAACCTTTTTCATACGTTTTCCTTCTTTGATAATCTTATTCGTATAGGTAATTAAATCTTCCTGGGAAAGATTCTCCGTTTCCTTTAAAATCGTTGCCTGCTCAATAATCCGTTCTAAAGGTTCTCCCACTTCTTTGGAAAAATCATCCACAAACTTGTTCTGTGCATCTGCTCTTTCTTGTATGGTCTGAATATTATCCCTGACAGATTCCGCCATATGATTAATATTTTCTGCCAATTCTCCCAATTCATCCATGGAATGAACCGGTACTATTTTGTCATAATTTTCTGCAGCGATTAATCTTACATTCTCATTTATAATTTTTAAAGGATGAAACAAATACCAGAACACAAAAATCAAAAAGCACACCATCACCACAAATCCTGCCACAGATACTCCCACAACAATCTTTACCATATCACTTCTATACTGAAATAATTGTGTAACATCTGTCGTTGTAATCAAATAAAAAGGCTGTTCCTGTAATTCCAAAACAGAAACTGCCTTTACATATTGTTTTTCATCCCTGTCAAGATAATACAATTCACGATTGTTATCCAGTTGTTCTTTTGCCAGTTGTTCATCCATCTGATCTTTTTTCTGATAGGTAGCAACAACCAGCTCACCATCCTGAAACAAAGCAATTTCTCCAATATTATAATAAAATGCGGATTCTGCAGCCTGTTTGATTTCTTCGACTGATAAAATCTCTTTTCCCTGTATCAATTTTTGAAAAGAAACTGCCTGTTCCAGTGATTTGCTGATGTGATTTTGATTCTCCCAAACATCCTCTTCTTCCCGTGTTTTCACATATTCACTATTTTCAAGCATCCATAAAGTAATGAATCCACCGAAAAAAATGGAGATTGTAGCAATCACGACTAAAAAAAATCGAACCCATAAATGCCGTTTTTTTTGTACTTTTTTGTCTTTCTTCATTGTAACCCTAATCCATTCTTATCAATTTATATCCGACTTTTGATAATGTAATCAGATATTTTTCCCAGCCAAGCTTTCTCCGAAGCTGACTGACATGATTGTCCAGCGTCCGTGGTACTCCGTCATATTCATTTCCCCAAACTTCATTAATCAAATCGTCTCTCTTTAGCACAGTGCCTTGATTTCTGATGAAATAGGATGCCAAATGAAATTCTTTTGGCGTCAATTTCACTGGTTTCCGATTCTTTTCTATCACATGTGAATTAATATTTAAATACACATCCAGATAAAAATAAGATCCTTTCATTCTTGGCTGCTCTGTCCGTCTGAGTACCACATCCACTCTTGCCAGCAATTCCATCATTTCAAAAGGTTTTACCAGATAATCTTCTGCACCAAGCTGAAATCCTTTTAATTTATCATAGATACCTTCTCTCGCAGTGATAAAGATAATTGGAATTTTTCTATGTAATGTTTTTTTCATTACCTCAAATCCATTCAATTCCGGAAGCATAACATCAAGTAAAATTAAATCGTAATGATTCTGATTAATTAACTCTACCGCCTTATTTCCCGATTTACAAATAGAGGGCTGATAGCCTCTATAATGGAGTATTTCGCTGGCTGCCATGGCAATGTGTTCATCATCTTCTACTATTAATATTTTTATCATAATATCTCCAACAAAATTTATGCATGCGGTATATTTGTATACTCCGAAATTTCACGATTAATGGTCACCAAATCATCTACCGTAAGACCATGTACCGAATGGTGCCCTGTAATTCTTGCAAAGGTCTTTAACTCGTTGGTGGAAACATTCAAAAAGTTTGCTACCCGTTTTGCAGATGCATCAACTTTCATCCTTGCACGAAGTTTAGGATCTTGTGTAGCAATACCCACCGGACAATTTCCACTTCCACAGATGCGATACTGCTGACATGCTGCTGCAATCAGTGCTGCAGATGCAATCGCTACCGCATCCGCCCCCATGGCAAGTGCTTTTGCAAAATCAGAAGAAACACGAAGTCCTCCTGTAATGACAAGAGAAATATCCGACTTTACAGAATCCAAATACTTTCTTGCCCGATATAATGCATAAATCGTTGGAACGCTGGTTGCCTCTCTCAGCAATAATGGGCTGGAACCTGTTGCGCCCCCTCTTCCGTCAATCGTAATAAAATCAGGTTGTGCATACACACAGTATTCCAAATCCCGTTCAATTCTTCCTGCGGCAATTTTGATACCAATTGGACGTCCATCGGAACGATTTCGTAATTCTGTGACCATATCCTTCAGGTCTTCTTTCGTCTGAAGTTCCGGAAATTTACTCGGACTCTGAATATCTTCACCAACTTTTTTTCCTCGAAGTGCAGCAATCTCACCAGTTACTTTCTCTCCTGGCAAATGTCCGCCCATTCCCGGTTTGGTTCCCTGACCAATCTTAATTTCAATCGCATCTGCCGCTTTCAGATTTTCATCTGTCACACTATACTTATTTGGAATATATTCAAAAATATATTTATATGCGGCGTCTCTTTCTTCCGGAAGAATTCCACCTTCTCCACTGCACATAGCAGTTTTTGCCATGGCAGAACCTTTGGCAAGAGCTGTCTTAATTTCCTTTGACAATGCTCCAAAGGACATATGAGAAATATACACCGGTGTATTTAAAATCATCGGTTTCTTTGCATTCTTGCCAATCACAGTCATCGTACTAACCGGATCACCATCATTCAGCGGTGCCGGATTGAGCTGTGCACCAAGAATCATAATATCATCCCAGCTTGGCATAGGCATTCTGGTTCCCATAGAACCACCAATGGTTTTACCAGTCACTGCCATCTGATGAATTTCTTCCATATATCGGCAGGATTCATCCAAACGATATGTGGAGGTATCATAGGCAAGATTCTCCTGTTCCTCTCCTTCCTTATCTGCTTTCTGAGGAATTTCCTCTGTTGGATGCGGCTCTTTCATGGTCTCCATCTCCATCGGAATAAATTTTGATGATGACTGTTTACAAACCGGACATTGATCTAATTCAGAAAAAGGAATTGCTTCCTTCTCTTCATCATAAATGAAGCCACACACACTACATTTATATAAAGCCATACGATTTATCTCCTTTGCTTTTTCAATTCATTCATTATGCCTATTTAATCACAAATGTCAGAATTTGTCAACAAAACTGAGAAAAATCCGTTTTTTCTCTGTTTTTTTTTAAATTTTTTCATTTTTTTCTTGATATTTCAATTGTTTTAATGGCTTTCTATCATCCACCTATTTTTGATATTCCTTTATCCTCGCAAAAATTCTTGATATTATATAAAACCAGACATTCATTAATGCTATTTTCCGACATATATTGATCAATGTCACCATTGTAATACCGCAAATCAATGATATGAATGGTTTCATAATTCTCCAATAAAAATGGTATAAATGAATTTGCAAAAGAATCTTTAAAAACAAGCAAGTGTTTGTTGTTGGATTGTGAAGTTCTGATTGTTACCTCCGGATGATTTCCATTGAGGAAAACCAGATATTTATCTTTTTTATCCAGATTTTCTAATGCGTAAACACTGTCACTTTCTGTTCTTCCAAAATTATAACTTACTGTATATTCCGGTTGATTTTTTCTGTTATACAGCTCTATTCTATCTTCTGCACAGTTACTGCTTAATACTTTAGAAAAAAGAGAACCTCGAAATGACGATGAGACACTTTCTATCTCATAATCATCCTGCCGGGTTTCTGTTCCATTCATACGGCACCACTCTGAATATGCAAGGTATGCCCCATAACTGGTCCAATGATGATCTGTTTTATAATAAATATACTCCTCACTGTGGTCCATTAACACTTGTCTGACATCAATAAAATGATCAAATGTGATGTTATCTTCTATGGTTTCAAAAGCAATATTTTGATCAAACATAGGTGCATGATCCGGCAATTTATCTTTTAATACTAATCCGGCAGTTGGCACTACCATAAGTGACATTTTCTGCTCCGGATGATTTTTTGAAAATGAATTTAAAGTTTCGATGTTCTCCTTCAACAGCTCCTGATCCACATCCTCAGGCAGCCATTTTTCAATCAGATATTTATCATCACCCAGATATACACCATTCACTTCTCTATTGCCGATTAATTGTGAAAAATCCGACTTTAATGTAACCCAAGTGTCTCGTTTTGGAAACTGGTCGTCAATGTACTGCTCAATATCTTGCATATACTGTCCTGACAAAACAGCGTCAACAGATAATCTCGGAAGCTGTGACAAATATCGGTTTTCATTTTCTGAAAAATCACGATCTTTGATGATAAAATAACTAAACATTACTATATATAGGATTAGAAGGAAAAGTACAATTCCTATTATTTTGTATTTTCTTGTCGACATAATACTTCTCCTTTCAAAATCTAAAATATAAAAATGGATTATAGCTGTCTCCAATTAAAAAACAGATATTAATACCAAACAGGACAAGAAGAATTACGATTTTTGATATGTCCACAATATTTCTGTTCATCTTCATTTTTGAAGAAAGCTTTTCTTTCTTTATCAAACCAACACTACATACGGCACATGCCACAAATAACAATAGATTGGTACCCAGGTAATAAATAGTATTGGAATTAAACACTCCTGCATGGTTCAATCCGAACATTGCCTTTAAATATGCACTTACATTTGTCATATCATCAAAAGCAAATATCATCCAGCTGACAAGCACTAATATCAGACAATACAGATGCGAAATCCACTTTGATTTTTCCAAATGTTTCAAGAGGAATAATTTTTCGATAATTAATAACACACCAAAATATAATCCCCATAAAACAAAATTCCAGCTTGCTCCATGCCAGAATCCGGTCAGACACCAGACAATCAGAATATTAATCATTTGTCTGTATGGACCCTTCCGGTTTCCCCCAAGAGGAATATAGACGTATTCCCGAAACCATGTGCCAAGTGAAATGTGCCATCTGCGCCAGAATTCTGTAATACTTTTGGAAACATATGGATGGTCAAAATTCTCCCGAAAACGGAAACCGAACATTTGTCCTAATCCAATTGCCATATCTGAATATCCTGAAAAATCGAAATATATCTGAAAAGCATACGCGATTGCTCCCAACCATGCTTCGCTGACAGCAAGTGTGCCCAAATTTCCTCCTGATATCTGCTCCCATATCAAACCAATATTATTGGCCAACAACACTTTCTTTGATAAACCAATGACAAATCGCTCAATACCATATGAAAATCCATCGATTGTTTCTTTTCTTGATTTAAGCTGAGCATCGATATCTTTATACTGAACAATGGGACCTGCAACAAGCTGCGGAAACATGGTAACATAGGAACCAAAGGAAATGATGTTTCTCTGGGTGTTGGCAGCTCCGGTATAAACATCTATGGTATATGACATCGTCTGAAATGTGTAAAAGGAAATTCCAATCGGTAAAGCAATCTCCAAAAGTGGAATACCGGCATCAAATACCACATTCATGTTTTCGATAAAAAAATTACTGTACTTAAAGAAACACAAAATTCCAAGATTTACACAAACTGCATTAATCAAAACTGCCTTGGCAAGTCCCTGCTTCTGCTTCGCTTTAAATCTTTCTATCAGTATTCCGTTCACATAATCAAACACTGTAGAAAATAACATAATTAATACATACACTGGTTCTCCCCATGAATAGAAAATCAGACTGAAAAAGAATAAAATTCCATTTCTGATTACTCTTGGGGAAATATAGTAAAAAAACAAAACAGCAGGGAGAAAAAAGAAAATAAAAATGATACTGCTGAAAACCACTTTTCTATCCTCCTTACTGATTTATTCTCTGTATTGTAAACTCCAGCATTCCTGCTGCGCCACTTGCTGCTTCATATTTGTCTATCACAACAATCACATTATTCTCATCCATATAAAAATTTGTATCCTCCGAAATTAAATCAATAATTGATAAATCCTCCCATAACATTGCCTTTCGTTCCTCACTCCATCCTGCAATCGTATTCTCAATGCTGTCTGCTATCATCTGTCTGTAATTACTTCCAAACAGATCCTTCAAAGTAACTATTTTACCATTCTCTAAATCAATATTGTAATAAAAGTTATAATTGTATGCACTGAATGAAGTTTCAGATTGTGACACTATAAAAGAAATATATTGCTCACCAATGTATTTTACATCGTAATCAATGGTAATTCCAATAGGTCGGAAATCTTCCGGATTCCCCCCTGTCTGAACAAACGCATCATAATATTCTTTTGCCCGTTTTTCACTTTCCTGCAGACAGTTGCTGATAATCTTTTGTATCTCCAGATTCACCCGTTTTTCCAAATCTGTTTTTCCGGTATTATCAATTTGCGGTATTTTAGCATCGATATATTTTATCTCATCATCAACATGATATTCTCTAAATGTAAAAACCCGACACAAATCTCCAATAATAGGGACATCATAAGCAGAAGCTACCAATGACGGAGAGACATTCAAAAGTACAATCATACACAAAATAAATGCCGCAACGGAAACAGATGTTTTCTTCCAAATGTTGCGTATTTTTCTTTTCTTTAATCCCTCTTCGATTGCATCCTGAACCACAGAATTCAGCTCTTCTGATATTTCCATCTTGCTATATTGAGTAGTATCAATCATTCTCTATGCCCTCCATATCCAATTTTAAAACTTCTAATGCCTTATATAGCCTGGATTTTGTTGTACTGAGGTTTGTCGATGTTATTTCTGCTATTGCACTGAGTTTCATGTCTTCAAAATATCGAAGTATAATAACTGTTTTCAATTTCACCGGAAGATGATCAATGGCAGAATATAAATCAAAATATTCTTCTTGTACACCATTTGATACACTTAAATCTTCTAACTCTGCCAAATCATCAAAAAAAATAACTTTTTTATTTTTATGAATAAATGTAATACTTTCATTAATCAATATCCTGAAAAACCATGTCTGAAGATATTGTCGTTTACGCAAAGAATGTTGCTTTTGCAATGCTTTCACAATGGCATTATGAACAACGTCTAATGCATTATCCTTATTTTTTACATATGCAAAAGCAACTCTGTAAAATCTTTCCTGGTTCTTTTCAATAAAGTCAATTATTTCCTGTGTCGCATCCAAAGTTTTGTCCATTTCCTTCTTATTTAATGTATTTTGAAATAATATCCTCCGCTTTGCTGTCATCGGAAACACAAACAACTAAATAACGTCCTGACTGCTTTACGATGGCATTATCAAGTCTTTGCACTTCTTCCGGAATATAGGTTGCATAGCTGTCCTTTTGTTCTGATATTCTTGTATTTGCCTTATCCAGCCCCTGCTTTGCACTTTCTTCATCTTTGAATTCAAAGACTGCGATTTCTTCCGCTGTTGCCCCACTGCCAATATAAACATAAGAACTTGACGCATTATTTATATTATATAACTTTTCTACCATGTCACTGTCAACCTGGCTAAGTTCATCTTCAAATTGAACATTTTCCATTAATTCATTGGCTAAGTTTTCAATATTAACTGTCGTTGTCTCTGATTTTTTTGAACATCCTGCAACCATCAAAACCATTGCAAGAACCATAAGTGTAATTGCCTTCTTCATATAATACCTCTCTAATCCTTATTGTGTTACTGTATGAGTTTTTAAATAATATAGCCATTTTTCACAGTATGCTTTATTTAAATGAATACCATCTATAGCTGCATCCTCTGGCAGGCTTCCATCCCCCATAGCTACCGCACTTCCGGTATCTATGTAATAAACCTGCTTTTGATTTGCCATTTCCTGCAGCAGTCTGTTATACTCATTGATTTTTTCATTTTTGATATAACTGTGCGTGGACGAAACTTTATTTGTCACCGGAAGAATTTCTTGAACATAGATAATTGCTCCTGGATTGATTTCTTTGATTGTATCAATAATTTTTCCATATTTCTCTATAAAAACATCATTGTAAGGCCATCCTGTTTCATTGATTCCAAACATAATATATACTTTATTAAAATTCGTTGTTTTCAAAGCATCCATGACAGAAACTTTCGCACCGTTATAATTGATAACCGGTTTGGTAAAAACAGTATCAACCATCAACCCCTTGTAAGTATATGAAATCGTATTCGATAGTCCTGTGTTTATAATTAATCCATCTGTACGGGAGTCTCCAATAAATACCGCATCATTGAAGTAACTATTATCCACCTCAGCCGACGCCGGAACCGGTTTTGAAAAATCATATTGTCCATTTAAATGATTCCCTGTATCAGGCAAAGTAGTTTGTACTTCACTACTCGGAACCGTAACTGATTCCGTGGTTTCCTGGACTGTAGTGGTTTCTTCAGTTGTAGTTTCAGGCGTACCGGTTTCTGACATAGTTGTACTGGTATTCTCCGGAGTATTCGATTCATTGGTCTGCGGATCCGCACCCTGGGAAATACTGGATTTCCTGGATAATGTTAATTCCAGTGCGAAAACCCAAATAAGTGCTATCACAAAAATGATACTTCCAAAAACCAATCTACGCCTTGTATTTCCTCTTCTTTCTCTTCTTCGCTTATTTCTATAATAATATCTTGCATTTCTCTTGTTATTTCTTCTAGGATAATTTGTATTATACTCCATCATAAAATCCTCCTAATTTTATCTTTACATAGTATTAGACATCCCAAGAGTGAAAAAAGTTGATATGATTTTATTTTTTATTATAATCCTTTATCCTTAAATGGACAAGATAAAATTTCAAAAAAAAAGAGCCCTCTGTCATCCACAGAAGTCCCTTGTATACATGTCTATTTCAACACACCATATTGGCTATCATCAACTGCTTCCATCCATTCGTTGGAGCTATTTTCTCCTGGAACCTCAATGGCCAGATGACTAAACCAGCTATCCGGTGCAGCACCATGCCAATGCTTCACACCAACAGGAATATTAATGCAGTCACCAGGATGCAACTCTACTGCTTCCTTCCCCCACTCCTGATAGTATCCACGACCGGCAACACAGAGCAAAATCTGTCCACCTCCCTTATCCGCATGGTGAATATGCCAGTTGTTACGGCATCCCGGTTCAAAAGTTACGTTAAACACGCCAACCTGGCTGGTGGATACCGGTGCCAGATAACTTTGACCGATAAAATATTTTGCAAAAGCATCATTTGGTTCGCCAATTGGAAACACCATTTGGTCCGCATGAGCAGCCTTAGCATCATCAGCGGCGTTTTCTGCCCACACTTCCTTTGCCATATTGAAGACTGCCCAACCTTTCGGCCAACCCACATAAAATGCTGCATGCGTAATGATTGCAGCGATTTCCTTTTTGCTCACACCGGCTTTTTTCGCATTTTCCAGATGATATTTCAGAGAAGAATCGGTAATGCCGGAAGACATCAGAGCCACTACTGTAATGATGCAGCGTGTCTTATGATCGATATCGCGGTTATTCCAATTTTCACCAAATAATACATCATCGTTATAATGTGCAAAATCAGGAGCAAATTCTCCTAATGCATTTCTTCCTGCTGTCTGTACAATTCTTTCCATCTTGAAATCCTCCTTATAATATGCTTTCTACCCACTTCTTTAATTCATCTACTGAGTTTCTTCCATTTAATATTTTGCCTTCCACGATGGTTGTATCCGCAGAGACAGAATGTTTTAACCCATCCACTGTTCTGCTGAATCCACTACCTCCGGATGTAGCAAAGAGAATGATTTTCTTTCCGGAAAAATCATAGCTTTCCAAAAAAGTATTGATAATGGTCGGAGCTACATACCACCAAATTGGAAATCCCAACAGAATCACATCGTATTCTGCTATATTTGCATCTTTATCAGCCAGAGCCGGACGGCTGGACTGATCATTCATTTCAAGAAAACTACGAGACTGCTTATCCATCCAGTCTAAATCAGCACTGGTATATGGTACCTCCGGTTTGATTTCATATAGGTCTGCATTCGCAGCCTGTGCCAGATTTTTAGCAGCAACAGCCGTTTTCCCTGTCGCACTAAAATACGCAACCAATGTTTTACTCATAATTTCTTCATCTCCTTGTCTTTTCCACCTGCAAACATGCACGTATTCTATTTAACATCTTTATTTTATCGCAAAAAATTCAGAATGTCTAATACTTATGTTAAATAATTAAGAATACTTAAAACGAATGATGTCCGCTAATTTTAATTTATCATCTATCCCAATACATCTTTTTTCCGAATAATCAGATACCCTGCCAGTACTTCCAGGAACCACAATGTTCCCGCTAATATCAGACCCTGCCACAGCCGGACTCCATTTTCCTGAAAAACCGCTGTACGAAGCAGCATAAAATAATTTCCAATCATAAAATTTTTAAAATAAAAGGCCGATCCAGTAATCACTGCAATAAAAATCACATACCCCGCCACAGGAGAAGCAAGCATCTGAAACAGCACCAGAAACTGATTCATCGCAAGCAGTGTGACAAACCCGAGCAGCCAGATATAGCAGGCAATCACATCATCCTCCTTAATAAGCAGCGGACCTTCAAAAAAATACTGTGCCTCCTCGCGGATTCCATATCCATATGTTCCCATACAGCATGTCGTAATCACAATGGACAGGTATGCCGTGAAATAAATAAGAAAACTCTGCAGCACACACCAGATACATTTCGATATCCACCAGAGATGTTTCGAACGGTATCTTGATAAATACATATTGCCCCGCAGCTTCCATTCCCTCCGCGGATAATAAATTACAAAGATTCCTGCCAACAGCGTAAACAGGAGATACTTCATTGGTATCTCGAACATTGGGCCGCCTTTGATATATTGATATTCCTGAAAGCCTTCAAAAACTTTCACTGAAACCTCTGATACATTGGGCAGAAATCCCTGCATCTTCATTCCGTTTATCTCATTTACTGCAAAAAATGAGACAAAAATAAATTCCAAAAGATACAAAGGCCACATTCGCAGGGTTCCTTCCCTCAAATCATACCACAGGCAGTGTATTAATTTTTTCATGTCTCCTCCTGCTTTTCTTTCGCGAGAAAATCCCGTCTGTCTTTCATCAATCCTGCCACACAGATAAGCACCGCTGCTGCCGCCGGGAAAATAAACTGGTATCTCACATCGATTCCATCATATATATTTTTATAAAAGACGTCTCTTCTTTCATCCCAAAACCAGCCTCTTATGTCCATTCCCATATAAATGATTACCGTCAGGAACACTCCTGCCAGACCGCTCATGGTATACCACTGTATCAGCTGTGCCAGCGCCGCTGCCAGAAAAATCCCAAAAAAACATTCGCTGATATAGGCAAGAAAAATCATCCCATAGTTTATCTCTGTTGTGGTTTTTCCCAAAAAGAAGGCAAAATAACTGTCTATCTGATTCCATGTAAACATCTGATCTGACAAGATTCTCCCTACAGCCAGTGTTGCCACAAAAATACTGATTGAGAAAAAAACTGCTGCCAGTGCAGTCTTTACCATGGTATAGATCCATACAGACGACAATTTCTTCTGTCTGACCACGCGTTCCGGCCGTTCCTGGACCCTCCCCGCTGCAACTATTACAAGCATGGCAATCAGGCATACTGTCCCCGGAAGAAGTCTTGAGGTAAATGCAAATGCATCCATGATACATCCTTCACACAGTCCGGCACTTGTTCCAAATATCGTCAGTGCATAGACACAGCCAAAGCAGGCAAGCATGCCGCCGAAAAGCAGCCAGCCTTCCGCTGATAACTCTTTAATCGCCCGTCTTACCATCTTCTATAATCCTTCCCTCTGATATCTGAATGATTTCATCTGAAAGCTCCTGCAATTCTTCTGCATCGTGACAAGCAGTAATAATCACCGCTCCCCGCTCCTTTGCCTCTCTCAGCATTTTCTTTACATTTTTTACCCCAGCCTCGTCAATGGCATTAATCGGCTCATCCAGGATAATAATATCAGGATTTTCCATAAATGCCGATGCAATCCCCAGTTTCTGCTTCATTCCCAGGGAATACTTGCGGTATTTTCTCTTATCTTCCGGATCCAGTCCGACCTCACGCATCGTCTGATATATTTCTTCTTTTCCAATTTTTTTCTGAATGGATGCCAGCAACTCCAGATTCTTATATCCTGTATAATTCGCTATAAATGCCGGATTCTCAATTAATACACCAATACTTCTTGGAAACGAAATTTCTTTCCCCAGCGTTTCTCCATCGATAACAACTTTCCCCCCGGTGGGTGCAATCAGACCGCTGACGGCACGCATTAACATCGTCTTTCCGGATCCGTTCTTTCCCTTTAAACCATAACATTTTCCTGATTCCAGAACAAGATTCACATGATCCAGAATCGTAACTCCTTTGATTACCTTTGTGTAATCAATCACTTCTATCTTCATAACTTTAACTTTTCCCTTCGTAATAAATATAATTTTTGCTTGGATAATAAGAATATACCACCTTCAGAGGTGTTTCTTCCAGTTCTCTTTTCGTCATATATTCATTCCGTATCGTAAATACAATCTTTATCGTCTTTGTATCTCCCGCATAAAATGTTCTGCTATAACTGGGATTCAAGCTTAGAAACGATGTATAATCTGCTCCGTTCGCATACAATCCGGCCTCAAGTATCCACTGGGCAACCCCTGTTTTTCCCATTGAAATCGTATTCTCCGTTTTATTGGAAATTTCCACATTTGCCACGATATATGTAACCTCTTCCGTCTGTCCGTTCTCTAGTACTTCATCCTCCATATCAATACCGGGATATGCAACCTTTATTTCTTCCCTGTTGTAAATCTCTACTTCTCCCGCTTTTGCCTCCAGCCCTTTATAATGAAAAGTCTCGCCTTCTCTGTATACCTTATTTTCCGGGCTCGGAAACACTTTATTGATACTGGCGATACGAACCCCTCCTGCTGCCAGTGCCAGAACCACAGCACCACAAATCAGCCATTTATAATACCTCATGTTTTCTTCCTCCTCCCAAAATATAAGCGCCAAGACTTACGGCAAAAAGCACAATGATATCCGCTATGACATACCCCGGAATCTCCTGATTCATCTGTGTGGGCTGCATGACAAAATACGGAGCCATTCCGCTCAGTACCGTATAGGACAACACCGTCTGCAACAGTATAAATAATACAAATGAAAAGAAATATAAGATATAGCGGTTGTACAAAAGACGCGACACTGCCAGAGCCATACATGCGAATAATCCCGCTATGCAAAAATCAATCAACAGGTAAATACAAACATAGAGGAATGGGTGTGAATAAAACACATCACTTAACATCGACTGTGCAGACACTGCAAACTGATTCGTTCCTGCCTGCGGAATCAGGGCAGGGATAAATAATGCGGTCAGGTAAAGATTCAGAATCAATGGCAGCACACATACACTGCCCGCAGACAAAAATACAGACAAATACTTTCCTGCCAGATATCCCTTTTTGTCCATTCTTGTATACAGATTTTTGATATATCCTCCACGCAAATCCGTATAATAAGACACGGCATGAGGGATTGTTCCTAACAGAATTACCGCATAATAATACAAATATCCAAAAAAGCCTGCAAAATTCAGCATCAGACAGGTGTTATACAGCGATGGCGGATAAGTCATATTATCATCCACACCTGCATATCCTCCTCTCAATGGCAAAACATCCATTACCACCTGGGCTACTGCTATGATACAGGCTATGATAAGCGCAACATAATAGGCACGATTGTGAAATGCCCGATATAATTCTAATTTTATTCCTTCTTTCATTTGTTTGTTCCTCCCTTAGACTATTTATTCCACACTCTCAATTTCCGGTATTTTTAAATATTTTACCTTTGGACTGTCTGACGCTATGTCACACCCCAACTTCGCATTATAAACGGATTCACAGTATAATTCCATATAGATATCCTCATCCAGCACATCCTCC
>CALWLV010000054.1 GCA_944381595.1 uncultured Roseburia sp. | reverse complement strand
AGGATGAGGATGTATTGACTTATGCACTGTTCCCACAGGTTGCAGTGGAATTCTTTAAGTATCGTAAGGCGCAGAAAGAAAAAGTAGATTTGAATATGGCGGATACGGAAAATAAAGCATATCCGGTGTAATTTATCTGGGGATTATCGTTGGATAATCCCTTTTTTGTATACAATTCAGTTTGTGAAAAATATGCTTGCAATCTGATATTTAAGGTGATAACATATAATTATAAATGGACATTTTTTTGAAAAAAGTCTATTTTTGACGAAATTTGACAAAAAAGAAGGAACGGAGGAAATACCGTATGGTATATTACCATGCATACGATGCTGCAGGAAAGTCAGAAGACCGAAAACAGGAGCATAAGATTGGAAGAGAACTCTTAAAACGAGGTCTGGAAAGGGAATATGGAAGTTCTTATCCTGTAGTGCAGCAGGACGGAAAGAAGCCCCGACTTCAGGGAGCCGATGGCATATATTTTAATATCAGTCATACCAGAGGAATGGTGGTTTGTGCCATTGCAGACCATGAGATTGGAATAGATGTGGAGAAGATCAGGAATTATGAGGAGCGTCTTATGAGACGAATCTGTTCGGAAGATGAGATTGCATACATAGAGCGGACAGAGGATGGAAGAGCCGGGCGTTTTTTTCAAATCTGGACTTTGAAAGAAAGTTATGTCAAAGCAATTGGTACCGGTCTTTCGTTTCCTTTTCAGAACATTACATTTGAGATTCAGCAGAAGGCAGACAGTCAGGAGCCGGATCGTATTGTGAGTAACATACCGGGATTTTTATTTCATCAATCCCGATTGAATAATCAATATATTATATCCATATGTGAACCGGAAGAAATACATGGGGAAGCATTGGAGAAGGAGGTATTTTATGACTTATCAGGAGATTTTTGACAAAGTAAAAAGTATGACAGAGAATTTGGATGTCAGCAAAGTCGGGGAACACATTGCTTTCCAGTTTAATATTACGGGAGAGGGCGAAGGAGCGTTTTATATTGAAGTGAAAGATGGGGAACTTCATGTGGAACCATATGAATACTATGACAGAGACGTCCTGTTCACCTGCAGTGCGGATATGTTGTTAAAAATTATATCTAAGAAGGCAGATCCGGTCGTTGCATTTACACTGGGAAAATTAAAGGTAGAAGGAAATATTGATAAAGCACTGAAGTTAAAAGAGTTTCTTTAAGAAATATATTTCGGAAAGGAGCAATATGGCAATTGGTAAAATAATAGCAGGAGGAGCGGCGTTATTTGCCGTGGGAGAATATGGGGCCGCTACTTATTTTTTTCGAAGAACGATGATACGAAATCATGCCAAAGTAGACCGTACCCGGAAGATGGCAGGTACAGAGTGGGATCAGTATATTCCCAAAATTCATGAAGCCAAGGAATGGCTGATGGAGCAGAAACACGAGGAAGTATGGGTAAAATCCAGAGATGGATTGCGGTTATTTGGAACACATTTTCCATGTGAAGGCTCAAAGAAGGCTGTCATCTGCTTTCATGGATACACCAGTATGGGATTGAATGATTATTCCACATTGGCGAAGTTTTATCTGGAGCAGGGATTTCATCTGTTAATTGTAGACGAGCGTGCTCATGGCAAAAGTGAAGGAACCTATATCGGGTTTGGATGTCTGGATCGATATGATGCGAAAGTCTGGATCGATTATCTCATCCGGCGGTTGGGAGAAAACTGTGAGATTCTCCTGCATGGAGATTCCATGGGGGCATCCACCGTGCTTATGACCACCGGTCTAAAATTGCCAAAACAGGTAAAAGCAGCTGTATCCGATTGTGCATTTACTTCGGCATGGGAAGTGTTTCAATCGGTATTAAAACATATGTATCATCTGCCTCCATTTCCACTGCTTTCTATTGCAGATAGAATGGTAAAAAGAAAGGCAGGATATGGTCTGGATGAATGCAATGCCAGGAATGAAGTGAAAAAAGCCACCATTCCCATTTTATTTATTCATGGTGAGAATGATACGTTTGTTCCATGTAACATGGTCTATGAATTATATCAGGCTTGTGCGTCTGAAAAGAAACTATTAGTGATTAAGGGTGCAGGACATGTAGAATCCTGTTATAAAGAAACGGAACAATACGAGGAAGCAATAAAATCCTTTATTATTCCGAGATTCCAGGGAGGAAAGTTAGATGATGAAGACACGAAAAGGAAATAAGGTATATCCGCTGACTGCAGCACAGAAGCTGCACTATTACTGCTTGAAATATTGTCCAAAGAAACAGGTGTTAAACATTGGATGTGGACTGACCATACAGGTAGAACTGGACTGGAAACTGTTAAAAGACAGTATCCAGGAGGCAGTGGCAAGATGTGAATCCATGCGGGTGCGTCTGACAGAAGACAAAGAAGGAAATGTATATCAGTATGTGGTGAAAGAGGAAACACAGGAAGTGGAGCATTTTGATTTCAGCCATTGGAAAGAAGAAGATGCCCATCGAAAAATGGATGAGTGGACCAGCACACCGCAAGATCCATACTATGATGTACCATTACATAAAATTGTTATGATTAAAATGCCAAATGGATTTCATGGAATTTATGTCAGAGTGAACCATCTGATTATGGATGCCCAGTCTCTTGTATTATTTTACAAAGATATCATTGAACTCTACTGCAGCCGGGTGTATGAGGAAATTCCATATCCAAAGGAAATGACTTCGTATTTGAAACAGCTGGAAAAAGATCTTGCTTATGAGGAAGGCAGTGTTTCCAGTCAGAGAGACCGGGAATTTTTTGAGAAAATGATTGCATCTTCTGAACCGATTTTTACCGATATTTATGGACCGGGTAAGCTGGAAGAGGAAAGAAAACGTCTGAAGAATCCAAACCTTCGTGCCGCTACCAATGCTTCTGACAATGTGGATGCAAATCTTGTAAATTTTCATCTGGAGGAGGAACCTACCGAAAGATTATTGAAGTTCTGTCAGGAGAATCGTATATCCATGACCTGTCTTTTGCTGATGGGACTGCGTACCTATCTGCAGAAAGAAAATAATCAGGATGATGTGTCATTGACGACCACCATTGCCAGACGTGCGACCTTATCTGAGAAACGCTGTGGTGGAACAAGAATACATTGTTTCCCATTTCGTACCATTGTGACAAGGGAGGATACATTCTTAGAGGGACTGTTTAAAATTCGCGACGGTCAAAACCAGTACTTCCGTCATGCAAACTACAGTCCATCGGAATATTACGCATACCGTAAAAAATACTATGGTCTGAAGGATGGACAGACCTACGAGGCATTATCACTGACCTATCAGCCTCTTTCCATGAAGTATGAGGGACCCGGACTGGATAAATTAGGAGATATCAAATATGATGTCAAACGTTACACCAACGGTGCGGCAGCACATACGCTCTATCTGACAGTCAGTCATCGTCCGGATGGAGGACTGGATTTCTGTTTTGAACATCAGACAGGTGTGGTGACACCGGAAAAATTGGAAGAAATATATTATTATCTTTGCCGTATTATGTTTCGAGGCATTGAAGATGCGGAAAGAACAGTGGGAGAAATTATTGACTGGTCATAGAAGGGAGAAATTATGTTAGAAGAATTAAAGGAAGTAATTTGTGAATATGTAGATGTAAAACCGGAAAATATCAGTGAAGATTCCAGGTTTGTGGAAGATCTTGGATTTAATTCCTATGATTTTATGAGTATGGTAGGAGAACTGGAGGAAAAGTTTGATATAGAAGTGGAAGAACGGGAAGTGGTCAATGTAAAAACCGTTGGAGATGCCATAGCTTATATTAAATCAATTCAGGAAGATTAAAACATGGGGAAAGGGAGGAAATGATGGCTGTAGAAACATTAAGAGATATTATCCGGCATGGGGCAGATACCTATGGAGCACAGGCGGCATTTCGTTATAAAGTAAAGAAACAGATAGAAGAAAAAACGTATGAAGAATTGAACCGGGATACCATGGCGGTGAGTCGCATGATAGAGGCATTTGGCATGAAAGGAAAGCATGTGGCATTGTTGGGTTCCACAAGTTATCCGTGGATTTCCAGTTTCTTTGGAATTACAAATAGTGGCAGTGTTGCAGTGCCAATAGATGTACAGTTATCCAAAGAGGCTATTTGTGAACTGCTGAATCGTGCAGATGTGGAGATGCTGATATTTGATGAACTGCGTAGGGATGTGGCAGAGGTTGTCAGGGAGTCCTGCCCGCAGATTAAGTACGTGATTTCCATGCAGCAGCAAGAGGAAGAAAATGGAATTTTGTGCTGGAAAAAAGAACTGGAAGCTCACCGTGGAGAGTTTGAGACAGATATTCATCCGGATGATTTATGTACGATTTTATTTACTTCCGGAACAACAGGAAAGAGCAAAGGAGTCATGCTTACTCACAGAAATCTGACAGATAATGCAGTCTGCCTTGATATGAAAATTCCGGCAGGAACCGTTTCCATGACCTTGTTGCCAATTAACCATGTATACTGTCTGACCATGGATATCATAAAAGGACTTTATATTGGAATCATCTGTTGTATCAACGATTCTATTATGCATGTACAGAAAAATATGAAGTTGTTTCAACCGGAAATTGTACTTCTGGTACCGCTTGTCATTGAATCATTGTATGCAAAATTAAAGGCGGCAACAGGGGTACTTCCAAAGAAGATGGTGGCAAAGGCCGGTCTTGGGGGAAAGTTAAGGATCATCTGCAGCGGAGGCGCCTATCTGGATCCGGAATATGTGGACAAGATGGCAGAATACGGAATTACGGTTCTGCAGGGATATGGAATGACAGAGTGTTCCCCGGTTATCAGTACCAATCTGGAATGGGAAAATAAAAAAGGATCTGTGGGAAAACTTCTTCCAAACTGTCAGGCAAAGGTGGTAGACGGTGAGCTGTGGGTGAAAGGCAGCAGTGTGATGAAGGGCTACTATAAAATGGCGGAGGAAACAAAAGAAGCTCTGGAGGACGGATGGTTAAAGACGGGTGATCTGGGATATGTGGATGAAGATAATTTTGTATATATCACAGGAAGAAAGAAGAATTTAATTATTCTGGCAAATGGTGAAAACGTATCCCCGGAAGAAATCGAGAACCAGATTAGTAAGCAGGAGCTGGTGAAAGAAATTCTGGTAAGGGAAAAAGACCATCTCATTGAAGCGGAAATTTTCCCGGATTATGAGTATGCAAAAAAGAAACATAAGAAGGATATTCCGGCTGAATTGCAGGATATCATAGATGCATATAACAAAAATGTCCCAGTGTATAAAAGAGTGCATCATCTGATTGTTCGTGAGACAGAATTTGAAAAGACCACAGCAAAGAAAATCAAGAGATTTTAAAACAGGAAAAAAAGCAGATGATGGAAAAGCAAGGGACAGACATGGTACTACAGAGAATCAATCAGAAATTTTCCGGTATGAGTAAAGGGCAAAAAAAACTGGCAAAATTTATGATGACAGAATACGACAGAGCAGCCTTTATGACAGCAGCGGAAATTGGACAGGAAGTGGGGGTGAGTGAATCCACCGTGGTGCGGTTTGCAAACCTGTTAGGCTATCCCGGATTTCCGAGACTGCAGCAGGCACTGGCAGAACAAGTGAGAAAGCGTATCCATGAGGCACCGGCCGTGGATATTGACAATGAAAACATTTCCAGAAGAGAAGTGTTAGAACAGGTTATGAAAAAAGATGTGGAGAATATCTGCAAAACATTGGAGCAGATAGACCAGGAGGTCTTTGAATCGGCAGTAGAGAAAATTCTGGAGGCACGACGGGTATATATTGTTGGAATCAGAAGCTCAGAGCCTTTGGCAATGTATCTGGGGTCCTATCTGAAACTAATGATTGATGAAGTTCTTGTGGTATCTTCGGATAACTCCAGTGATTTATTTGAAGATTTGCTGAGGATGAATGAAGAAGACTGCGTTATCGGAATCAGTTTTCCCCGATATTCCATGCGTACCTTAAAGGCAATGGAATTTGCCAATAGCAGAAGTGTAAGCGTGATTACCATTACAGATAGCATCAGTTCTCCTATGAATCTATATTCTTCCTGTAATCTTGTTGCCAGAAGTGAAATGACAGCGGCTGCAGAATCTCTGACAGCACCATTAAGTCTTATGAATGCCCTGATTACTGCTGTGATGGCCAAGAGAAAGAAAAATTTGATTAACCGGCTGGAAATGCTGGAAGAAATATGTAACGAATATGAAGTTCCGGGCAATGACGAACTGAACTGGGTGGACGATTCCGACATGATGGACTAAAGTCGGGATTGTCCATTTTTTTGATTTATGGTACAATATATTCATTGCAATTAAGAAAGGAACAGACATAGTGGGAAAAATAGCAGTCATTGGCGGTGGACCGGCTGGAATGATGGCGGCCATTTCGGCGGCGGAAGCAGGACAGGAAGTCCATCTGTTTGAAAAAAATGAAAAGCTGGGCAAGAAATTATTCATTACAGGAAAAGGAAGGTGCAATATTACCAACGCATCGGATTTGGAGGAAATTCAGAAGAATATTATTACAAATCCGAAATTTATGTTCAGTGCCCTCTATACCATGACCAATGAAGACGTCATCTATATGTTGAATGAAGCAGGCGTCAGAACAAAGGTGGAGAGAGGAAATCGAGTATTTCCAGTATCGGATCATTCCTCCGATGTCATTGCAGGATTAACGCGTCTTTTAAAACAAAAGGGAGTTCGGATTCATCTGAATGAAGAAGTAAAGGATATTTGTTGGGACGAAGAGACAAAGCAGATAACAGGAATTCTTTTGGGAAAAGGGGAAGTATTGAAGTTCCCCAAAGTGATTGTTGCCACAGGAGGCTATTCTTATCCGGTCACAGGCTCTACCGGGGACGGATATCGTTTTGCAAAGGAAACCGGGCATAGGGTAACGGAGATTCTGCCGGCTCTGGTTCCGCTGGTGGCGAAGGAAGAAGATGTAAAAGAATTACAGGGTCTTGCATTGAAAAATATCCGGGCAGATTTTTATGTCGATGGAAAGAAGACTTGCTCCGATTTTGGAGAAATGTTGTTTACCCATTTTGGTGTAAGCGGACCGGTTATTTTAAGTGCCAGCAGTCTTCTGACAGATAAAATCAGACAGGGAAAACAGGTGATACTGGAAATCGATTTGAAACCGGCTCTGGATGAGAAAACACTGGATGAGCGGATACAGAGAGATTTTAAGGAATTTATCAGGAGAGACTTTTGTAATTCTCTGGATAATCTTTTGCCAAAGAGTCTGATTCCGGTGGTTATTGCACGCTGTGGAATTGATGAGCATAAGAAAGCAGGGGAAGTGACAAAAGAGGAACGAAAGAGATTAGGTGCCATAATCAAACATTTCAAATTGACGATTGTGGCTACCAGAGGTTTTAAAGAGGCAATTATTACAAAAGGGGGAATTCATGTAAAGGATGTAAATCCGGGAAGTATGGAATCAAAGAAGATAAAAGGATTATTTTTTGCAGGAGAAGTGCTGGATGTGGATGCTCTGACAGGGGGATATAACCTCCAGATAGCATGGTCCACCGGAAGACTGGCAGGTTTTTCTGCTACCGAATAAAGAGAAAAAGAGGAGAGAGAATATGTTTCAAGTAGCAATTGACGGACCGGCAGGAGCCGGCAAAAGTACCATCGCAAAAATCGTGGCAAGAGATATGGGATTTATCTATGTGGATACCGGTTCCATGTATCGTGCCATGGCATTATCCTGTCTGAGGAAAGGAATTTCCATCGATGATGAGCAGGCTGTGACAGCAGAATGTGAGAGGGTGAAGATTACCCTTCAGTATGAAAATGGGGAACAGCAGGTGATATTAAATGGAGAAAACGTGAATCCTTATATTCGCACAGAGGAGGTTGGCAATGCCACATCTGCCATTGCGGTATATCAGGGAGTGCGCGATAAACTGCTGGAACTTCAAAGACAGTTGGGAAGAGAGTATAATGTAGTCATGGATGGCAGAGATATTGGAACAAATGTATTGAAGGATGCACAGTTAAAGGTATATTTAAC
>CALWLV010000053.1 GCA_944381595.1 uncultured Roseburia sp. | reverse complement strand
CTGGCAAAGAAAACAAGCATGATGATATCCATCATCTTATGGAGGACCTTCTTTTCCTGTCTGGTATCCGTTACTGTGCTTACAAAATCTAAAAGTGCTTTCATAGGACAATCCCTTCCTTTTTTTTTTTTTTTTATACTACAAAAAGGCGGGATGTTCATAATTTATTCATTCATGCGTTTGTCGTGGTTTTCTTTAATTTGCAGGTTCCAGAATCCACTTTTGGCAGGCACCGCCCCAGAAATTCCATTGATTGACATTTCCTCCGGCTTCTGTACTCCAATCATACACATCCAATCCGGATTTACATCCACTGGCTCTTGTAAGAATTGCATAAGATCCATCCGATTGCAATTCTATTTTAAACTGCTGATTTACGGAGCCTTTGTAGGTATACTGCAAAATGTTTGTTCCGTCTGCCGATTTTCCTCCGGCCACATCCACACATTTGGTATATCCACTTGCACCGGTAAGAATGTGATAATATCCGTTTCCATCGGATACAATCCTGAATTTCTGTGCGTCACATCCATTGTATGACCACTGCTGGATATTTGCATTGTTACCTGTGCTTCCATTTTCCACATCCAGATATAATCCGGAATGTACATTTTTGATATAAAAGGTTCCCTCTACACTGGAAACTGTTTCCGCAGTCTTCGTTCCCCAAATAGATTCATTGTTATTTCCAATCAAAGTAAATGTCATCACGTTCTTATGGCTGGAAGATTCGTCTTTCTGCTTAAAGAATACTCCTTTGTAAGTCACGCCATTGATAACCATTTGACAATAATAAGTACCTGAGGTGTAAGTCCATGTTCCGGTATAGTCTCCGGTAATGGTTCCGTTACTATTCAGCGTAACAGAACTTGTATCAAGCATTCCAACATTTGCTGTGGATGCATCTGTTCCATGGTTTACGAATTCATAGGTTCCAATCATATCGGATAAACTATATCCCGTTTGGGAGATTGTACTTCCCAGATATTCATAAACTGCTGTTACCGGCCAATGATCCTCATTTAAAAACTGCTGATGTACTCTGACTTCATGGAACTCATATCCGTCATCAAATCTTGTATGATATACCAGATATCTCTGTCCATCTGTATCAATAAATGCTGAATTATGACCCCCGGACTTATAACCATTTGTACTAAGAGTAGAAAAATCATAATTTCCAAACAACTTAATACCACATGACGCCTGGTTTGTGGAAGATGAGTAGATAGCGGACTTTCCGGCTGCATCCACATAATTTCCATTGATCGTCTTAGAACGATACATTCTAACATGATAACCACCATCTGAACCAAGCCAACCATATGTTACATATAAATAATAATATCCACTCTCTGTATCATAAACAATATACGGCGCTTCTCCTGATTTTCCATATCCGCCTGCAATTCTTGTTCCAAAATATCCATCTGTATTGCCGCTGTTTGTCTTTGGATAAATTGGCTGTCCTGTTTTGGAATCAAGCTGCAAAATATAGATTCCTCCTGACCATGAGCCATATGTCATCCACATATTTCCACTTGCATCAAATAAAATAGTTGGATCAATGGCATTTGGGAACAAGGTATTATTATAGTTTCCTGAACTGTTGAACCAGCCGGTTCTCACCGAGTTTAATTTGCCCTGACTGATGAGTTTTGGAATATTCGTATTTGCATAGCTGGTATTCACTGTTTTAGTTCCCAGGGTCGATGTGGTTGTCACATTGTTATCCGATTTTGTAAATCCGGAATAAACAATGGTGTCCACGTAGGAAAATGGACCTTGTGCAGATTTAGAAACTGCATATCCGATACAGGATCTGACATACGTGGAAGACGTACAATAATACATCATGTAAGCACCTTTGCTTCCATCATTCCATACATAGGATGGATTATAGATAACGTCCGGTGCCCATACTGCATATCCTCCTGCACAATCCGAATCATTATATCCTGCCCAAAGGAAGGAGGATGCAAGAGCTGTCTCCAATGCCTCTCCCTTAGAGGCGCTTGTGCTTCCGCTGTTGGTTTGTGCCTCAATTAAATTCCATTTCTGGCAGTCACCACCCCAATAGTTCCATTCATTTACATTTCCACCAGCTTCTGTAGACCACTCATAAACATCCAGTCCCGACTGGCAGCCGCTTGCCTTTGTAAGAATTGCATAACTTCCATCCGGCTGTTGTACCACGCGGTATTTCTGCATTTCACCTCCCCAGTATTCCCACTGGATAATATTGGTTCCATCCGCAGAAGAGCCGTTTTCTACATCCACACATCCTGTATATCCCGA
Source organism: uncultured Roseburia sp. (assembly GCA_944381595.1). Classification (GTDB taxonomy): domain Bacteria; phylum Bacillota; class Clostridia; order Lachnospirales; family Lachnospiraceae; genus CAG-303. The sequence goes on along the minus strand of CALWLV010000053.1, from coordinate 22,504 downwards.
CGCACCTGTCAATATGTAGTAATAACCATCTCCCAAAGAAACAAATTTAAACATCTGTGCCTGTGAACCGTTATATGTCCACTGTCTGATATTAGTTCCGTTCGCAGAAGAGCCGTTTTCCACATCCAGATATAAACCGCTAAACTTATTCTGAATGTAATACACACCTTCCACATTTTCACTCACATATAAAGAAGTGTTTGTATATCCTTGTGTTCCAAGTGTTGACCAGTTTCTTAAATCTGTGCTGTATGCCTGTCCAAGATGAGATCCGTAAATATAATATTTCCCGCTGGAAGAATCATAGAATACGGACGGATCATGGACAGAAACTCTTGTGGTATCTGATGTGGCAGAAGAACTTGCTGCCCCCTGCGCAATCCCTGCCGGCTGTAACCCCATCAATACCATTACAGCAATCAATACCAAAGCGATGACTGTTCTCAAGTTTCTCTTTGCCCATAGTTGTTTTTTCATTTGTAACAATCGTCCTTTCTAAATAGTTTTTGCCTTCACCCCCTCTTACACTTTGCACAAAGATTTTCACTCCCATGTATTCTATCATATTATATCTTCCATTTTTTTTCAATAGTTAATATTATTTTTATTAATTATGCACAAACCATTTCCAAAAAATTCAAATTTACATGCTTGATACTGTTTATTTTGCTGATATTCCAGTTAAGATAAAATAATTTTTATCATAATCTAAAATCCCTTCATCTTTCAGTTTTGATAATTCTGCAGACATGGCGCTTCGTTCCACGGACAGATAATCTGCCAGCTGCTGCCGGTTAAACGGTATGGTAAAACTGGATTTTCCTGTCTTTTTTGCCTGTGCCGAAAGATAGGAGAGTAGTTTGTTTCTGGTGGTCCGCTTAGACATATGTTCTATTTTTTCTGTCAGATTCACGTTTTTTCTTGCCATAACCATAATAAGATTTTTAATCATTCGATTGTGGCAGGGACATGCGGATGTACAGACCGTCATCATATGTAACAGGTTCAACTTTAAGATTCTGGTTTTTTCCAATGCCATGGCAGCAACCTGTGATTCCATTTCCGCACATGCATAAGACTCTCCAAAAATTTCTCCCGGTCTTACCTCTGTCATAATGGTCTGATTTCCCCAATAATCGGATTTGATGATATGTACACTGCCCTCCAGAACCACACACAATTCTGCCATCACATCCCCCTGATTACAGATAAATTCTCCTTTTTTGAATTCTTTTTCTTTTGCAGAAAAACAGTTCAGTATCGAATTAATTTCCTCCATGGTCATTTCCTGAAATAATTTACACGTCATTAAAACATCCATAGCAATCTCCTTTTATAATTTTTTCTTATTATATCCTTTTTTGTTGGAAAAACAACATCAATTTTTTAAAATATGAGTTATGATAATGGTACAATACAGAAAGGATGGATGAAAATGATTCGAAAAATTATTAAAATTGATACCGATAAATGCAATGGCTGTGGCTTGTGTGTAAATGCCTGTCACGAGCAGGCCATAGGACTTCGCGGCGGAAAAGCGGTTCTGCTGCGTGATGACTATTGCGACGGTCTGGGGGACTGTCTTCCTGCCTGTCCCATGAATGCTATTTCTTTTGAAGAAAGAGAGGCTTTGGCATATGACGAAGATGCCGTATTGTTAAACAAAAAGAACTGGCCTGTGCAGATAAAACTCGCTCCCGTATCTGCCCCATATTTTCACAATGCAGACCTGTTGATTGCGGCAGACTGCACTGCTTTTTCCCATCCAAATTTCTATCAGGAATTCATACGCGGAAAAGTAACCTTAGTGGGATGCCCGAAGTTAGACGCTGTGGATTATTCCCAAAAGCTGACTGAAATTTTCTTGCAGAATGACATTAAGAGCATCACCTTGACCCGAATGATTGTGCCATGCTGCGGCGGTCTGGAATATGCCGTAAAGATGGCTGTGGAAGCCAGCGGAAAAAAGATTCCGGTGAACGTGGTGACAATTGATACCAAGGGAAATATGGTATAAAAATAAAAAAGGAAATATAGTTACCGCAATGGTTTCTACATTTCCTTTTTTTCATTTTTTATGCAATGGAACCAGTATACAACTGATAGTATCTTCCTTTTTCTTCCATTAACTGCTGGTGATTTCCACGCTCAATGATTCTTCCCTGTTCCAGAACCATAATACAGTCACTGTTTCTAACTGTGGACAGTCTGTGTGCAATTACAAAGGTCGTTCTTCCTTCCATCAGTCCATCCATACCCTTCTGTACCAAGGCTTCTGTTCGTGTATCGATACTTGAAGTAGCTTCATCCAGAATCAGTGCAGGCGGATCCGCTACTGCAGCTCTTGCAATGGCAAGAAGCTGTCTCTGTCCCTGGGATAAGTTTGCACCATCTCCGGTCAACATCGTATCATATCCCTGAGGCAGTCTGGTTATAAAACTGTCTGCATTTGCCAGTTTTGCAGCGGCAATGCACTCCTCATCGGTGGCATCCAGTTTACCATAACGGATATTTTCCATCACGGTTCCGGTAAACAAATGGGTATCCTGTAGAACAATACCAAGACTTCTTCTCAAATCTGCTTTTTTAATTTTATTGATATTGATTCCATCGTAACAGATTTTTCCATCCTGGATATCATAAAAACGGTTAATCAGGTTTGTAATGGTTGTCTTACCTGCACCGGTACTTCCTACAAAGGCGATTTTCTGTCCCGGCGTAGCAAACATCTTAATATCATGAAGAACGATTTTCTCATCTGTATATCCAAAGTCTACACCTTTGAATTCCACATCTCCCTGTAATTTCACAAGCTTTGTCTTACCATCTTCTTTGTCAACGGTCTTCCATGCCCAGACATCTGTACGCTCTGTACATTCTTCCAGTGTTCCATCCGGCTGTTCTTTTACATTGACAAGTGTAACAGTACCTTCATCTGTCTCCGGTTTTTCATCCAGCAATGCGAAAATTCTCTCTGCACCTGCCATGGCCATAACCACGCTGTTTAACTGCTGGCTGACCTGAGTAATTGGCATATTAAAGCTCTTATTCAACTGCAGGAATGCCACCAGTCCCCCCAGTGTCAGACCGAAATGTCCGTTAATCGCCAGCACTGCACCCAAAAGAGCACAAAGAACATAGCTGACATTTCCCAGCTGTGCATTGACCGGCATCAGGATATTGGCATAGGCATTTGCATTGTTTGCACTGTCACGAAGTTTTTCATTTAACTCACAGAATTCTTCCAGAGATTTTTCCTCATGGCAGAATACCTTCACCACTTTCTGACCACCCATCATTTCTTCGATGTATCCGTTCAGTGTACCAAGGTCTCTCTGCTGTTTTCCGAAATACATACCTGACTTTCCGGCCAGTTTTCTGGTACAATACATCATTACAGCCACCATAGCCAGTGTAAGAAGCGTAAGCGGAACACTTAACACTATCATACTGACAAGCACCATTACGATTGTTATCACACTGTTAATCAACTGCGGAATACTCTGGCTGATTAACTGTCGGAGAGTATCGATATCATTTGTATACATGGACATCACATCCCCATGGGCATGAGTATCAAAATATTTGATTGGAAGTGATTCCATATGCTCAAACATTTTACTACGGATGTTACGCAGAGTTCCCTGTGTAACATTTACCATGATACGATTGTATGTATAGGAAGAAAGTACTCCTATCAGATAAATACCGGCCATAGTCAAAAGTGTTCTGGCCAACGGAGCAAAATCCGGATTGTCTATTTTGGTCAATGGAGTAATATAATCATCAATCAATATTTTGGAAAACATAGAGGAAACAACGCTGGTCAATGCTGCTACTATAATACAGACAACCACAATGATAAATGGAATCCGATATCCATCCATCATAAAACGGAACAAACGCTTAAATATTTTTCCCGGATTATCCACGGTAGCACGATGTGTCTTTGGTTTCATATCTTTTTTCTTTTCTGACATATCCTTTCTCTCCTTTCCTAATTTTCATCAAAATCTCCGCCACCTTTGGTCTGACCTTCATAGACGGATTTATAAATTTCATTGTTTTCAAGTAACTCCTGGTGGGTTCCAAATCCATTCACCTTACCATCTTCCAGCACAATGATACGATCTGCATCCTGAATACTGGAAATACGCTGTGCAATAATGAATTTTGTAGTATTTGGAATTTCCTCTGCAAATGCTTTTCTGATTTTTGCATCAGTTGCAGTATCTACCGCACTGGTAGAATCATCCAGAATCAATATTTTCGGTTTCTTTAACAATGCCCTTGCAATACAGAGACGCTGTTTCTGTCCGCCGGACACATTGCTTCCTCCCTGCTCAATGTATGTATTATACTTCAATGGCATTTTTTCCACAAATTCATCGGCACATGCCATCTGACAGGCACGGATACACTCTTCTTCTGTGGCCTGTTCATTGCCCCAGCGAAGGTTTTCCAGAATTGTACCGGAAAAGAGTTCATTCTTCTGAAGTACCACTGACACCTGATTTCTGAGACTTTCCAGATCATATTCCCGGACATCTCTGCCTCCAACCAACACCTGTCCTTCTGTTACATCATACAAACGGCTAATCAGATTTACCAGACTTGATTTTGCACTTCCTGTTCCACCAATGATACCAATGGTTTCACCGGCCCGGATATCCAGATTGATATCCGTCAATACAAATTTGTTGCTGTCTTTCTTATAGGCGAAGTTCACATGATCAAATACCACACTTCCATTCTCTACTTCATGAACTGGATGTTCCGGATTGGTTAAATCAGTCTGTTCATTCAAAACTTCCGAAATACGTCTCATACTTGCCACACTCATGGTAATCATAACAAAAATCATGGACAGCATCATGAGACTCATCATAATGGACATGACGTACTGGAACAGCTGTGTCAATTCACCTGTGGTGAGATCTCCCACCGTAATCATATTGGCACCAAACCAGGAAACGAGAAGAATACTTCCATATACAGAAATCATCATCGCCGGATTGTTGAACGCAAGAATACTTTCTGCCTTTACAAACATTTTATAAATATTGTTTGCTGCCTTCTGAAATTTTTCATTTTCATGATCTTCTCTTACGAAAGCTTTTACCACGCGGATGGCAGAAATATTCTCCTGAATACTGGCATTCAAATCATCATACCTGTGAAATACCTGATCAAACAGCGGCATTGCCCTGGAAATTACCAGTCCCAGAACCAAGCCCAGGAAAATAATCGCAGCTACGAAAACCAAACTGACTTTCATACTTACCATCATTGACATAAATAATGCTGCAATCAATGTAAATGGTGCACGAATACACATACGGATCATCATCTGATATGCATTCTGAACATTGGTAACATCCGTTGTCAGCCTTGTTACCAGACCTGCTGTACTAAATTTGTCAATATTGGAAAATGAGTAGGTCTGAATGTTTGCATACATGGCCTCCCTGATATTACACGCCACTCCCGTAGACGCCTGTGCCGAAAACTTTCCGGCTAAAATTCCAAATGTCAGGCTAAATAATGCAGCCAAAATCATCAATCCGCCATAAAGATACACTTTAGACAAATTTCCTGCATTAATACCCTCGTCAATGATTGCTGCAGTCAGAAGCGGTATAATTACTTCCATTACTACTTCTGCTGCTGCAAACACAATACTCAGAATAGAAGCAAGTTTGTACTGCTTTACCTGAGCCAGTAATGTTTTTACCATATTCTTTATCCTCCTGCTTAAATATATTTATATCTGATAATCAGAGTATAAAACACCCCCATGTTTCCATAGGAGTGTTTATTTATAAAATAATTTTATTTATGCTGCAGTTGTTGTCTCTTCCTGTGTTGTGGTCTCTTCTGCTGTTGTGGTTTCTTCCACCGTAGTCTCTTCTGCTGTCGTCTCTTCATCCGGAACTACATTTGCATGTTCACAGATAAAATTCTGTACCAGATAGGAAAGAACGGAATATTCCAGTTCTTCTCCATAAGCTTCCAACTGAGTCTTAAAATCATCTACGGAAATAAATCCGGAAATCGCTGCATATTGAGCAGCCGCTTCTTCACTATACTTAATATTTTCCTTCTCCGCAACGGCACGAACAAACATCTTTTCCTTTACAATCTGCTTGCACTGTTCTTCCAGTTCTTTGTTAAACTCATCTTCCGTCTTACCCAGTGCCTGATAATAAGCATCCATGGATACTCCATAAGATGTCACTGCATTTTCAATCTGAGTTTTGTTTCGGGTTACATATTCTTCCAGCTCTTCCTTTGGATAGCTTTCTACTTCCTGAGCATTCAGGATGTCTTCCCAGATTTCATTGTTTACCTGAATGTAATAAATTTCCTGTTTAATAAAATTACGAAAATCTTCTGCTGTGGTATATCCGGCAAAAGAATAATTCTTTGCTACAAATTCGTCATTAAATTCCGGTGTAGTCTCAACAGCCAGTGAATCGATTAATACAGAAAAATGAACCGGTTTTCCTGCCAAATCTTCTGTGCTGTAATCATCCGGATAAGTCAAATCCATCTCTACTGTTTCACCAATATTCTTTCCAATCAATCCGGTTGTAAATCCATCTACAACAAATCCGTCTGAGGAAAGTGTAATAACTTCTGTGGTACCTGCATTGCTTCCATCTTCGTTTGTCTCTGCCTCAGTCTCTACTTCCTGTCCATCTACGGTAGCATGATAAGTAACCCTTACCCGGTCACCCTCCTTCGTGGTTCCCTCCTTCACATATTCTGTGGTCGCATACATATCAAGAACCGCGTCCACATATTCCTGAACATCCTCATCACTGACCTGAGTCACGGATTCTCCCACTGTATAACCGGTATATTTACCCAACTTAATGCTTCCCTCGCTGGCACCGTCGTTGTTGTCTTTCCCACATGCTGATAAGGAAAAAACAGTGCAAACGCAAAGCGCAATTGCTAATAATCTCTTTCTCATCTTTTCTTACCCTCTTTTCAAGTATCTTAAAAATAGCATATTTCCTATACATATATACCACAAATCATTCAAAATGGAAAGCATTATTTCAATTTTTCACATAACTTTCACAAAAAAGCGTAATTAAAATGGTGAAAAAAGTATTTTACAACTGAATTTTTTATGTTATACTAAGGGCATAGTAAATTAAATATCATCACAAGACGGAGGTGTATATGGCTACAACAAAATATAGTCGTCAGCGGGAGTCTATCATAAATTTTCTAAAGTCCAGCAAAGAGCACCCAACTGCTGATGTTATTTACCAGAATCTCAGAGTGAATAATCCCAATATTAGTCTGGGGACAGTATACCGGAATCTGACCAAACTCACCGAATCCGGAACAATCTTGAAAATCAGTTGCAATGATGCCTCTGACCATTTCGATGGAAACACCGAACCTCATGCACATTTCATCTGTAACTGCTGTCACCATATTATTGATTTAGACATGAATGCTCTGGATTTTAACAGAGTCCTTTCAGATAATCATTTTGAAGGAACGGTAACAAACGCTCAAGTAGTTTTTTATGGAGAATGTCATGATTGTGTCAAAAATCATCTGAATTAATCAGAATTAAAGGTTGACTATTTACTTATCATGTGTTATATTAAAACAGTAATCATTATTATTTTTGTTTATAAGTCTTTAAAATGAAAGATTTTATAAATATATTCATTTGGAAAAGGAGAATAAGTTATGGCAAAGTATGTATGTAAAGTTTGTGGTTATGTATTTGAAGGCGACGCAGCTCCGGCTGAATGTCCTGTCTGTCATGCACCTTCTGACAAGTTTGAACTTCAGCAGGGTGAAATGACCTGGGCTGCTGAGCATATTTTAGGTGTAGCTGCTGATGTAAGCGAAGATATCAAAGAAGATTTAAGAGCGAACTTCAATGGAGAATGCTCTGAAGTTGGTATGTATCTTGCAATGTCCAGAGTAGCTTACAGAGAAGGTTATCCTGAAATTGGTTCATACTATGAGAAAGCAGCTTACGAAGAAGCTGAACACGCTGCAAAATTTGCTGAATTATTAGGTGAAGTATTAACAGACAGCACAAAGAAGAATCTTGAAATGAGAGTTGCTGCTGAAAATGGTGCTACTGCAGGTAAGGTTGATTTAGCTGTAAGAGCAAAACAGGCAAACCTGGATGCAATTCATGACACTGTTCATGAAATGGCAAGAGATGAGGCTCGCCATGGCAAAGCTTTCGAAGCTCTTTTAAAGAGATACTTTGGCTAATCTATCATGTTCATATAAGTTTTAATATAAAAGAAGGAACAGGCGTATTTACCTGCTCCTTCTTTTATTATATTATGATTTATCTCTCCAGCAATTTTCCCAAAGGTTCTATCAACTGTACATCCGCCGGCAGCCAATTTAGATCTGCCAATTCTTCTTTGCCCACCCATTTGGCATCCGTATGCTCCAGAAGCGTTAACTGTCCTTTCTGAATGCTGCAGCGATAGCAGTGCATCACAAGATGAAAATCCGGATAATCGTATTCTATGGTGGTAACAAACTCATCCACCGAAATCTCCGTATCCAACTCTTCCCGAATTTCTCTCTCTAATGCCTCCTCTCTTGTTTCTCCCTGCTCACATTTTCCTCCCGGCAGCTCATAGAATGACCGAAAGGTTCCATATCCTCTCTGGGCAATAAATACCTTATGATTATGAATTAAAATGGCTGCCACTACTTCCACTCTTTTGCGTTCCATCTCTATCCGACCTTACTAATTTCCTGCACATCCGTGCTTATCTTCCCCACACTTATGATCTCCTCCATGGTGATGACTGCAGGTCGCATCTGCATCATAGGACAGAGTTCCTTTCAGGAATTCCTTTACTGCCTCATCTGCATTTCCGGTAACGCCAGGGTACAAATCAATTCCAATTTCTGCGAGAGCCATCCTTGCTCCTCCTCCAATACCGCCGCAAATCAGAACATTGACATCCTGATTCATTAAAAATCCGGCTAAAGCACCATGTCCGTTCCCCTCTGCACTGACAACTTTTTCTTCTCTGATTTCATCTCCCTCTACTTCATAAACCTTAAAGTTTTCACAATGTCCAAAGTGCTGGAACACCTGTCCATCTTCATAAGTAACTGCTATCTTCATCTTATCTGACCTCCATTCTGAATCCCGTCTTCTCAGACAACGATTCCCACATCTTTGATTTCTTCTGCAACTCTTCAGATTGCCTTCACATAGGACATAATTCCCGCCTTCGATACGCAGCTCACTGCCGGTAACAATACACTGAGCCAACTTCTTTCTGGCACTTCCATAAATCGCCTGGGCAGTTGTTCTTGCCAGATTCATCTGAGCAGCACACTCTTCCTGCGTCATTTCCTCAAAATCAATGAGGCGAATACTCTCATATTCATCCAACGTCATGATTACAATCTGCTGCTCCTCTTTCTCCAGCGGAATAAATCGGCTGCAGGCCGGATAGGAACAAATTCTTCTCTGCTTGCATGGTCTTGGCATATTCTTACCTCCTATTTCTGGCATATGTCAATTATAAATCTGTTTTTGACATATGTCAATTATATTTATCAGATTGAATGCATGGTTTTACTCTTATTCTCATATAGTAGATTATCAGACCATGGTATCACTCGCTACAATTTCCAGGAGGTGTACATGCACAAACATATTTACCGAAAATATCTTTTTTCCACTCTTTTTATCCTTGCTTTTTCTATCGGATTGCCTGCTTTTGTAACATTATGTTTCAACCACTCATCCGACGGCGCCACCTATTCTCCGGTAGAAAGTGGAAAAACCATTACTTTTGAGGACGGGAATTCTATGGATGTGGAAAAATTTATTCCCTGCGTAATGGCTAAGACTTTATCCCCCAAAGAGCCGGAGGAATTATTGAAAGCATTTGCCATCGTCATACGAACAGACATTTATAAAAAGTTAAACGGACAATCTTCCATCGAAGTTTCCCAGTTGAACCTTTCTTATCTCTCCTATGAAGAAATGAAAAAGCATTGGGAAGACCATTATTCCCAATATCGAAATCGCTTGTACAAAGCCATGGAGCAAACTGCCCTTCAGGTCATTACCTATGAAAATACATTGATTCAGCCGGAATATCACCAGTTGAGTTGTGGAAAAACGAGAGCCGGTTCCGAAAAATATCTGACTTCCGTAGAATGCAGTCCGGATATGGAAGCTTCTAATTATCTGCAAACATCTGTTTACAGCATTGAAGCGTTTGTATCTGCTCTCAAAGAACTGAATCCCGACCTGGCGGTTTCAACCGAAAACCCACTAGAAACCTTCCAGATTACATCCAGAGATGATGCCGGTTATGTGACCGGCCTGCAAATTGGCATCACTGCCGTGGATGTTTCTGCTTTTGCAAACAAGTTTTCCCTTGCTTCCCACTGTTTTGAAGCCGATGCCTACAACGGAGGAATCCGCCTCCTTACAAAAGGAGCAGGAAGCGGTTATGGTATGAGTCTTTATACTGCCAGGAATATGGCCAAAGACGGAAAAAGCTGCACCGACATTCTGAATTTCTTCTATGCCGGCACAGCCATATCACACTGACGATTAAGAAGGCGTTTCATTTTTTACCTTTAATTTATCAGTAATGTAAAGCAGAATCGCTCTTCTTGTTACAATACCGATAAAAATATTTCTGTCATCCACAACCGGAACAAAATTCTGATTGCTGGCCTTCTCCAGTAATTCTTCCATATTGGCACGGATATTCACTGCCTCATTATCCCTGCGGCGGTCAATATCCGTTACTTTTACTTTCTCCGCCTCCCTTAATTCTGAGAAATCATGTTTCTTCATCCCCCATAAGAGGTCTCCCTCTGTAATTGTTCCATAATACTGTCCTTCTGAGGTCAAAATGGGAATCGCATTGTACCTGTGGTACTGCATTTTCTCCATTGCCTGTCTCAAAGAATCGTCTTCATCCAAAAACGCCACTTCTTCCTTTGGGGTAAGGAAGAACAGGATATTCTTCTTATCCACTTTTCACTTCTCCGTTTCCTGTTAATATTATCCCAGTTGGTTCTCTACTATTTTATCAAAAAATTTCACTTTTGGCACGTGAATATTTTATGAATTCTCTATATTTTACGCTACAAAACAATACATTAAAATAAAATGACACATACTTCCCGCCATGACAAAGAGGTGGAAAATTTCATGTGTACCAAAGTTCTTATGTCTGGAATTAAATCCCGGTAATTTTAATGCATAAATTACTCCGCCTACCGTATAGATTACTCCACCTGCCAATAACCAGCCAAACGCTGCCGGGGATAATTCATTTAACAGATTGGAAAATACCAATACGCAGAGCCATCCCATACCAATGTACAAAACAGAGGATACCCATTTCGGACAATATACAAAAAAGGCTTTGATAAAAATGCCAACCAGTGCCACTGCCCATACAAGAATCAGAAGAAAAATTCCCACATTCGGTTCCAGTACCAGGAGACAAATAGGTGTATAGGTTCCTGCAATTAATACAAAAATCATCATATGATCCAATTTTTTTAACTTATCATTTATCTTCGGAGACAAGTTCAAAGAATGATACAGTGTGCTTGCACCATACAGTAATATCATACTGATGATAAATATTCCCATAGAGATGGCATAAATCTCATCCGGCTCGGTCAATGCCCTGAGCAATAACGGAACTGCTGCAAATACTGCCATCAGCATTCCTATAAAATGTGTAATTGCACTGCCTGGTTCTTTTAAATGTTTCATAACAAATAAACTCCTTTCTGACTTTTTATATTTTATTATTTCAAGATATGGTTCTTTTTATTCTTTTATGTAGTTTTAAGTACTACTTATTACAACATTAATATACTACCTTTTTCCAAAAAAATCAAGAAGCGTTTTTCTTTTTTTCGAATATAATCTTTTTCAAAGGAAATAATGCTAGTAAAAAGTATTCACAGGAGGTTAATTTATGTATACGAATAAAAGAATTTCCAAAGACAAAGGAATCATTATTCTCTCTATTATTAGTGTCATTGCTTTGTCCGCCCTGATTGCAGGAATGATGATGAACAAGGAAGACAAGCCCGGCATTTCTCAGATTGTCCAATTAGATGAAACCACCGCTTCTTCTGTCTCTGACGAAACCACCGTTAAAACAGAAGAAAAGGTTGCCGCTAATGTGGAAAAAGAAACCACAGAAGTTTCCACAGAAACTCCTACTGAAACATATGAAATTCCAGAGTCCTCCACACAAGAACCGGCTTCTGTCAACGCAGCCCCAACTTCTCCGTCCTTCACCACGAACAGCGTTCTGCTCTGGCCGGTAGAAACCAATGATGTAATCATCGATTTCAGTATGGATGCTACCACTTACTTTGCTACGCTGGATATGTATAAGACAAGCGATGCCGTATGTGTACGAAGCGAAATAGGCTCTCCTGTCTATGCAGCTGCAGACGGAATCATCACTGCCAACAGCTATAATGAAGAAATCGGAAGATTTATCAGCATGGATCTTGGAGATCAATACGAACTGACCTACGGACAGCTAAAAGACATTCAGGTAGACGAAGGCACCACTGTTTCCGCAGGAGATCTCATTGGTTATATCTCAGAACCAACCAAATACTATTCCGTGGAAGGGGCCAATCTTTATCTGAAAATGAGTTGTAATGGTACTCCTACCGACCCTCTTGACTACCTGAACTATGGGGAATAACATTTTTGTCCTTGCACGCCTTCCTTACTATTGCATATAGTAAAGTAACACCTGATTTGCCGGTAAAAAACGTCAACAGGTTTTTCTACGAAAACTCCTCAAAATGCTACGAGTAACATACCAGCTTACCTGTTGCTTTATATATATTTATTTCAAAAGACAAAAAAACATCCGGATTTCATTTCGAATCCGGATGTTTTCGCTTATCTTGTCTCTTCTTTCTCCGTGGACTCTGTCTGGTCAACGGTTGTTTCCTCAGATGTTGTCGTTTCTCTAGTTGTCTCTTCTGTTGTGGTCTGTTCTGTTGTGGTCTGTTCTGTTGTGGTTTCTTTTTCTGTTTCCTGTACGGTTGTAGTTTCCGGTGCTGTTGTAGTCTCCGGTGCCGTTGTACTGCCTGGTTCAGGAGTCGTTGTCGGCTGTGAACTGTCTTTCACTACTACCTGAACCTTTACTTCACCGGCCTTTTTTCCTATGGCATCAGTCAAATTCAGGATTGCCCTGTAAGTTCCTGCTCTCTGCAAATCCACATTGGTGATGGTTACCTTTCCACTGATATCATTGCCACAGGTATCATATCCCCTGATTCCCAACAACTGTTTTAACTGTTCCGCAGAAATTCCTCTCTCCACTGTTATATTATTTGTAGTTGTTTCAATCCTCGGACTGCACTGATGCCATGGATTATTGACATCCGGGTCGGTAGGGTCCCAACCTCGGTAAGGGCTGTCTGCAGGAATTTTAATGGTTTCCGGTTTCCCCAATGGTCCCGGATTCGAAGCATCATCATATACCTCTACCGTGGTTCCTACTGCACAGTTTTGAATGAGCCAGATTGCATCCGCCACACAGACGCGGACACAGCCAAGAGATGCCGGCTGTCCCAGTTTGTTGTACTGTTCCCACTCCAAATCTGATTTATTTCTGGAATAATACGGAACAGAATGAAACAGGATAGAACCATAGAATCGATAGGCATATTGACCGTAACTACCATCCACCATCAAAAGCCAGGAATAACTTCTCAGCGTCCTAAATCTTCCAAGAGGAGTATCTCCCACATTTTTTCCGGTGGAACAGGTTATGGCTTTCACTGGTACGGTATATTGTCCTCTTCCATCTTTTCCATATACAGTAATACAATTCGCCGCCCGGTTTACCATAATTTTATACGGCATCCCTTGATTGACCACCTGATTTCCACTGGTCATTTCTTCCGTAGTTTCGTCCTGATACCCCATACTTTCTCCCACCGTAGTATCTATCTGCGTCTGCTCTGTGGTATTTTCCGTGATATTTTCTGTGGTTGTATCTTTTTCTGTTGTGTTTGCTTCCGATTCACGCAAAGTTGTTTTCTTCTCTGAGCTTTCTGTCCTGTTTTCTATGTCCGGTTCCACCCGATTTCCTCTTGCTATAAGATATATTCCAACCATCATAGCTACGGCCAATACCACAATCACTGCACTCAACACAATTTTCTTATGCTCTCTGATAAAATCAATTACTTTTTCCATTCTGTCTTGTACTTTCCTCTTCCTAAATCTTTGATTGGAATTTTTTCACAGAAAAGCCTCTACCGAAACGATAGAGGCTTTGCGTCTTTATTCCATTGTTACATTTACTTTTTGTAAATGCCAGATATCTTTGACATATTCTTCAATGGTTCGGTCGGATGAGAACTTGCCAACATTGGCCACATTAAGAATTGCTGATTTTGCCCAGCCCTCTTCATTGCGATATGCCTGTTCTACCTTCTTCTGAGCCTCCGCATAAGACACGAAATCTTTTAATATAAAGTATACATCCGGTCTGCCATATTTATTGGTCAGAAGGGAATCATATATTTCACGGAATCTCTCAGAATCATCCGGTGCATAAGTACCATTGATTAACTGCATCAGCACTTTTCTTACGTCCATGTTGGTGTTGAAGATTTCCATTGGATCATATCCGCCATTCTGCTCATAACCAATTACTTCATCGGAAGAAAGTCCAAAGATAAATGCATTTTCTTCTCCTACTTCTTCCACAATCTCAACATTTGCTCCATCCATGGTTCCCAGAGTCAGCGCACCATTTAACATAAACTTCATGTTACCGGTTCCGGAAGCCTCTTTACTTGCAGTGGAAATCTGTTCACTGACATCTGCAGCGGCAAAAATCCACTCAGCATTGGATACTCTGTAGTTCTCAATGAACACGATCTTAATCTTTCCATTAATGGACTTGTCGTTGTTAATCACATCGGCAACGCTGTTAATTAATTTGATGGTAAGTTTCGCTCTGCGATATCCGGCTGCTGCTTTCGCACCAAAAATGAATGTTCTTGGATAGAACTCCATTTCCGGATGTTCTTTTATCTGATTATATAAATGCATGATATGTAGAATATTCAGCAACTGTCTCTTATACTCATGCAATCTCTTAACCTGTACATCAAAGATAGAACGAGGATCCACCTCAATTCCGTTATGCTCTTTGATATATTTTGCCAGTCTTAACTTATTCTGATATTTGATATTCATGAATTCGGCCTGACACCTTGGATCGTCTGCATAAATGCTCAATTTCTTAATGGCACTTAAATCTGTAATCCATTCGTCCCCTATCTTGTCCGTTACCCACTGGGCTAACAGCGGATTTCCATGAAGCAGGAATCTTCTCTGAGTAATACCATTTGTCTTGTTGTTAAACTTCTCAGGCATCATCTGATAGAAGTCTTTTAACTCCTGATTCTTCAGGATTTCTGTATGAAGCCTTGCCACACCATTGACAGAGAAACCGGCATAGATTGCAAGGTTTGCCATCTTCACCTGACCATCGTAGATGATTTCCATCTTTCTATGTTTCTCCTGATCACCCGGATATTTTGCAGAAATTTCCAACTGGAATCTGCGGTTAATCTCTTCGATAATCTGATAACATCTTGGAAGAAGCTTTGAAAACAGCTCGATTGGCCATTTCTCCAATGCTTCTGCCATAATCGTATGGTTTGTGTAAGCACAGCAATGAGTTGTTACCTGCCATGCATCATCCCAGGAAAGATCATATTCATCCATCAGCAATCTCATAAGTTCTGCCACACAAATGGTTGGATGAGTATCGTTCAGCTGGAATACCACTTTCTCCGGTAATTTTTTAATATCATCATGATTGTCGAGATATTTCTTAATGGCAGTCTGAACACTGGCAGAAACAAAGAAATACTGCTGCTTGAGTCTCAATTCTTTTCCTGCATAGTGGTCATCACACGGATATAGTACTTCTACAATACTCTTTGCCAGAGATTCTTCTTCGGTAGCCTTAATATAATCACCTTTATTAAAGGAATCCAGTATAAAGTGCTGCACCGGTTCTGCATCCCAGATTCTCAGAGTATTGACCACATTATTGCCATATCCTACAATCGGAAGATCGTATGGAATCGCACGAACAGAACGATAACCATCCTGTACCACACGCTCTCTTCCGTCTTCGCCTTTCACCCACTTGGTATATCCGCCAAATTTTACTTCACAGGCATATTCTTCTCTTCTTACTTCAAAAGGATTTCCATCCTTTAACCATTCATCCGGTACTTCTACCTGATACCCATCTACAATTTTCTGCTTAAACATACCATATTTGTATCGAATACCGCATCCATAAGCAGGATATCCCAATGTTGCCAAAGAATCCAGAAAACATGCTGCCAGTCTTCCAAGACCACCATTACCAAGGGCTGCATCCGGTTCCTGATCCTCAATAACGTTTAAATCAAGTCCCAGTTCTTCGATTGCTTCCTTGATTTCTTTTCGTGCTGATAAGTTAATGATGATATTTCCCAATGCACGACCGGTCAGAAATTCCATGGATAAATAATACAGTGTTTTTACATCCTGTTTCTCATATTCCTTGTGAGTAGCAATCCACTGGTCAATGATAAGATCCTTCAAACCATATGCTACGCCGATATAGATGTCCAGATCTGTTGCCTCTTCGATAGTCTTTCTAGACACTACTTTTACATAGTCTTTCACCTGTTTTTTAAATTCTTCTTTCGAAAACATTCCTGATTCTGACATTTATAACATACACCTCCGTATAAAATTTACTGCTTCTTTACTGTTTTTCCACTCCTAATTCTACATTCTCACCATTAATATTCCATTCTTTACAGTACCCTTCCATTTTACCAAAAATCACATCATTTGCCAAGACTTCTGACATGATTTCTTCTTTATTTTTCTGTAAAATCTGAGTGATTTTTTCGTTCTTATCCGCATAAATGCAAATCCTGTCCATAATCTCAAATCCGGCTTCTTTTCTCATCGTCTGAATCTTGCTGATGATTTCCCTTACAAAGCCTTCTTCGATTAATTCCGGTGTAAGATTGGTATCCAATACCACAGTAATACCGTGATCATTCTGGGATACATAACCTTCCATCTGAGTCATCTCGATCAACAAATCCTCTTTGGAAAGCTCTACTTCCACATCTCCCGCCAGGAACTTCAATACATGATTTGCCTCTAATTCATCCATCGCTGCATTTCCATCCAATTCGGATAAATGCTGCTTGATTGCATTTAACTGCTTGCCGTATTTTGGTCCCACTGTCTTTAACTGCGGTTTAAATACATAGGTGGTAAAACTTCTTACGTCATCGGTAAATTCCACTGTTTTTACATTCAACTCATCGGCGATGATTTCTTTGTAAAAGTCGGATAAGTCATACTCTGCTTTTACATACATCTTTCCGATTGGCTGTCTGTTCTTAATATTGGATTCATTTCTGCAGGCACGACCCATAACGACAATATCGAGTACCCTTTCCATATTGTCTTCCAGTTCTTTGTCAATCCACTCTGTCTTCACAGTCGGGAAGTCGCACAGATGAATGCTTTCCGGTGCTGATGGGTCAATACGGCATACCAGGTTCCGATAAATATCTTCTGTCATAAACGGAATCATCGGTGCTGCTGCCTTGGAGATTTCTACCAATGCGGTATACAATGTCATATATGCATTGATCTTATCCTGCTCCATTCCTTTTGCCCAGAAACGCTCTCTGGAACGTCTTACATACCAGTTACTCATCTCATCTACGAAATCCTGCAGTGCTCTTGCTGCTTCCGGAATCCTGTAATTTTCCAAATTCTTATCCACTTCTCCAATTACCGTGTTCAGCTTAGATAACAGCCACTTATCCATAACCGGGAGTTTGTCATATTCCAATGTATATTTAGTCGGATCAAAGGAATCAATATTTGCATACAATACATAGAATGCATAGGTATTCCAAAGGGTACCCATGAATTTTCTCTGTCCCTCTGTCACTGCCTTGTCATGGAAACGATTTGGCAACCATGGCGCACTGTTGATGTAGAAATACCAGCGAATGGCATCTGCACCATGGGTCTGTAATGCCTCAAACGGATCCACTGCATTTCCTTTGGATTTACTCATCTTCTGTCCATTTTCATCCTGTACGTGTCCAAGTACAATTACATTTTCATATGGAGCCTTGTTAAATAACAGTGTTGACTCTGCCAACAGGGAATAGAACCATCCTCTTGTCTGATCCACTGCCTCAGAGATAAACTGTGCAGGGAACTGTTTCTCAAACACTTCCTTATTTTCAAATGGATAATGATGCTGTGCGAACGGCATTGCTCCGGAATCAAACCAGCAGTCAATCACTTCCGGTACACGCTTCATGGTACCTCCACATTCCGGACAGGTGAGTGTTACTTCATCAATGTATGGTCTGTGCAGCTCCACATTTACATTCTCCGGATTTCCGCTCTTTTCAGCAAGTTCCTGTCTGCTTCCAATACATTCCTGATGGCCGCATTCACACTCCCAGACATTTAACGGAGTTCCCCAATAACGGTTTCTGCTGATTCCCCAATCCTGCAGGTTTTCCAGCCAGTTACCAAAACGTCCGGTTCCGATGGATTCCGGAATCCAGTTAATGGTATTATTATTGCGAATCATATCGTCCTTAACTGCAGTCATCTTGACAAACCAGGATTCTCTTGCATAATAAATCAGTGGAGTATCACATCTCCAGCAGTGTGGATAGCTATGCTCAAACTTCGGCGCGTCAAATAACAATCCCTTCTTATCCAGATCTGTCAGTACCATTGGATCTGCTTTCTTACAAAATACGCCTGCATATGGTGTTTCTTCTGTCATCTCACCTTTGCTGTTTACCAGCTGAACAAATGGAAGATCATACTTCTTTCCTACATTGGCATCGTCCTCACCAAATGCCGGAGCAATATGAACAACACCGGTACCATCTGTAAGAGTAACATATTCATCACAAGTTACAAAGTATGCTTTCTTCTTCTGTTTGTTGCAGATTTCCACTGCACAGTCAAACAATGGCTCATATTCCTTATATTCCAAATCTTTTCCAACATAAGTTTCCAGAATTTCATAAGCCGATTTTGCTTCTACTCCGTTCTCCGAATCTGCCTTCACTGCCAGCTTGCCAAGAACAGTATCTAAGAGTGCTTTCGCCATATAATAAGTATATCCGTCGGCAGCCTTTACTTTTGCGTACTCTTCCTTCGGATTCACACAAAGAGCTACGTTAGATGGAAGCGTCCATGGAGTTGTGGTCCATGCAAGAATATATGCATCTTCCCCTTTTACCTTAAATCTTGCTACAGCAGAACGTTCTTTCACATCCTTATATCCCTGTGCCACTTCCTGACTGGATAATGGAGTACCACATCTTGGACAGTACGGTACAATCTTAAAGCCTTTGTACAAGAGACCTTTCTTCCAGATTTCTTTCAATGCCCACCATTCAGACTCAATAAAGTTATTGTCATAAGTAACATAAGGATGCTCCATATCTGCCCAGAAACCAACGGTACCTGAGAAATCTTCCCACATTCCTTTGTATTTCCATACGGATTCTTTACATTCTTTGATAAATGGCTCCAAACCATAATTTTCAATCTGGTCTTTTCCATCCAGTCCCAGTTTCTTCTCTACTTCAATTTCTACCGGAAGTCCGTGGGTATCCCAGCCTGCCTTACGCGGAACCATATAACCCTTCATGGTACGGTATCTTGGAATCATATCCTTGATAACTCTTGTCAACACATGGCCGATATGAGGCTTTCCATTAGCTGTTGGCGGTCCGTCATAAAAGGTATAGGTTTCTCCTTCCTTACGGTTTTCCATACTTTTCTCAAAAATATGGTTTTCCTTCCAGAATTCTTCTGTTTTCTTCTCTCTTTCCACGAAATTCATGTCCGTAGAAACTTTCTCATACAACATTTTCTGATTCTCCTTCTCTCTAAAATAATAAAAAATCCCCGTCCTGTAAAAGGACGAGGTCTGTTTTCTCGCTACCACCTGTTACACTCATACTCTGAACTTCCGTCAGGTTATATGCCTTTTGTTAACGCCAAAACTACGTCTCCTCTACAGCTGTGTCAGCTTTCAATTCGCAACTCGGAAGTGATTTTCATCCATATGTTACTCATGCCTGCTTCCACCACCGCAGACTCTCTGTGATTTTCACATACAGACTACTGTCTTCGTCATAGTCTTTCCTATGGTTCTATGGGGTTTATTATATATTCTTACTTTTCGCTTGTCAATCCTTAATCCGTTTCATTCCGTTTTTTTCATCAATAAGCAACTCCATCCATATCATCCCCCTCCGGTTCTGCCGTGATTTCAATTACAACATGGTTTGGAAGACAGGTAATGGGCATGGCTCCATTATGAATTGCTCCCATGTTCACACACAGATGATCCGGACAGTTAGCTGAAACCATCGCTATCTCTGACGGTCTCACTTCGATGGTATTCTCTTCTCCCTTGTCTCCATATACGGTAAATGTATAACTTTCTTCTACTTTACTTAAATCTATGGTTCTTATCAGCCGGTTATTCTGATAAATATTAGCATATCTGCCATCTGCTGCTGTTCCTCTTGTGTACCAGATGACACCTGCCGAAATAACCAGTAACACAATGATTATGATACATAATAAGAAAACCATTCTGGTTTCTTTTTTCATTTTTTTAGTTTTCAATCCCTTCCCCCATATGTTCCTTATTTGCAAAAAGGTTCAATTTTCTTGTATACCGCACCGCCGAAAAGACAAAATAAAGAATGCCTGCCCAGGTTAATAAAACAGTCAGAAGATAAGCTCCTCTTGCAAAATACATATAAAGTGCTGCAAACGGCAGGGTAATATAACTTGCAACAACTGCAAATCCATAAAGTTCTGTTGCAAAAGTCAGGTCCTTACCAACTTCCATGTATTGAAAATTATCCACCTGTTTCTTACACGCAAGGGTAAAAGAGTACATGATAATAATCAGACAGAGAATTTCAATGCCTGTAAAAATCAAAAGAGGAAGCAGAATATCATACTGATTGAGCAGGAACGGAAGTGCTATCCGAATGATATCCGCAACACAGCCAACCACTGCGAACACTCTCATATTGCGCATGTATTTTCTATATCCATTCATCCCTGCAAGTCCCAGAAGCATCAAGAGATACCCCGCCGGATTAAACAGCACGTCCAACCGGAATCTTTCACCAATCAGCGCCTCCAGAAAATAGGTATTCATTCCCTTACTGACGCCCTCCTGCACACCGAACTGAAACCCATAATCGATTCCGGTGGAAATCATAATATCAATACCTGCAAACAATACCCCGAAGAGAAACAGATATACTCCTTTTCCTGTCTTTTTCATGTTCATCACTCCTATGCCTTCTTATAGCCCAAAATATAATCTCGAATTCGGATAATAAAATAGAAATACAACAGATTTGCTGCAAGATCAAACATATGATAAAATACCAGCAACGCCGGATTCAACATCGGTGCCATCCAATTAATGACGACCACCACAATATTCAAAATGACTGAAGCAAACCATGAAATCCCAATTGCTCTTCTATCTCTGACGTACTGATATCCCGGAATCAAATCACAGATACCAAATACGAACATATAACCGATGCATATTTCAATTCCTGTCTGGGCGATAATCAGCCAGAAACAGATATAACTTAACTGTTCTCCGGTAAATACAAACGGAAGCAGTCTTGTTATAACATACAATACAACGGCTCCAACCGATGTGGTAGCCGCAAGATTAAAAATCTTCGTCCTCTTCGCCAGTTTATAAAGGCCTATTGCAATCAGAATATATCCCAGCAAATCCGGAAAAATGTCCACTTTCAAATTGTAAGCAAGTCCCTCAATGACCATTTCTCCATCCGAATAATCATATGCCTGATAACTCATTCCAAAAATAGAATTAATCGTAAACAACTGAAATTCTGCATTGATATCATAAGACTGAACAAACTTAGGATATATGCCATTTAAGAAACTGCATACCACATGCTGGTCAAAGATTAACAGCATAAATCCAAATAAAACCAGCATCAGCAATTTCACATCCAACGGCACTGATTTCAAAAAACCTTTCTTTTCCTGTACATCAGACATGTTCATCAAACCTTCCATATGTTTCCACATATGCCTTTCACTATTTGTTCTCGTAAATACTTCTATTTATCATAACACATTCCAGTGAGTTTCTCAATGGTGGAACTATGAATTTTATATGAAATGTTTCATGAATGTATCCATAAAAGGACATAAAAGGGGTTGTCGGTAAATAACGATTTTTAACTCCTAAAAATCAAAAAGGTAACATCCCTGAAAAATCAATACTTTCAAAGTATGAGTTATCCTTTCAGGGATGTTACCTTTTATATTTTATAATTA
>CALWLV010000052.1 GCA_944381595.1 uncultured Roseburia sp. | reverse complement strand
TCACATCTGAGATGAACGTTTCTAACTGGGAAAGCAGTCGAATTTCCAAACGTTCCAAATCTCCATATACTTTTCCATTTACAACAGCATATACGATAATCATGCAAAGGATAGCATAATAGAGAGAGAACTCCGCAAACCACAATAGCCCCGTCAAAACAAGAAACGCTGCCAAATACAGACGAATAAGGCACTCTGCAGTACGATTCATAACAGAGTATTTTGTAGAGGGATATAATAAAAATATTTTATGTTCCAAACGTTTTGTCAATTCCGAAGTAAGAAAAAAACGGCTGCTATATTTGTATATGATACTTCGCACAAAATTCCTCCTTCTCACTTCCTGTGATTCTTTTCAACATTTCCTCTACTGTCTGTGAAGAAAACATATTCCGAAATACATACTTTCCGTTTTCAAAGCCGGCTATCTCTATAATCTGATATCCTTTCTCTGAATCATCCGGTACAATTTCACAGACACGCTCAATATACCGATGACCATGTAAGTCCTTTTCCATATGAATATCAAAACGAATGGAATCCACCACCTGCTCTCTTGCTATTTTTTCATTTCGAAACAAACCACGGGACAAAAGACTGTTTCTCATATATTTAATCAGACTTTCCGTTGTCTTTGCATGATGTGTGAACAGTGTAAACAGGGAACCTACCTGAGACATCTGAATTAAATATGCGGCCACTTCCACACTGGCCACCTCCCCAAGAATATTTACCACTCCATCAGTCTTTTTCTGCAAATCCAACCCTTCCTGACCGCTGATATGCTCTGTCTCCCGAAAAGATAAAATATTGCGATCCGGATAAGTATCTCTCAAATGGAGCTCAAATGCCATTTCCTGTATTCGCAGTGTAAAAGCAGGATGAATATATCCAATCAGTCCCATGAGCAAGGTTGTTTTTCCACTACCCTGAGCACCTGTCACCGCAGACACCTGGCATCCTTTAATAATCCATTTCAATACATCGATTATCACTTCTTTGCCCTCATCAACCAGAAGTTCACTTAATTCTTTTTTCTCAATGGAGCCAAATTTTCTTACAAAAAATGCAAAACTTTCTGCAAAAGGTGGTCTGACTACCACCACTCTGGAATGATCCTTCATTTCATTTACAATATATCCCTTAGTCTTAGACAACTGTCCCGGATTTCCAAAGCGATATATATTCATACAAACCCTTTCCAGCTCTCGTTCTGACTGAAAACTTAAAAATGCCAAATGAATCGTAATTCCATGATAAAACACCCATACGTTATTGAATTCATCTTCCTTCCCTGAAACACCTCCTGAAATGCCATCCACATTAAAATCCCGAAGCTGATCAACCGGGCCTAATCCACGGTATTTTGCATAAATTCTCTGCACTACAATTTTCCTCTTATCCAGCTCCGAAAGCAGCTGACTCTGATTCTCAAAAATCTCATCCAACAGTTCTTCCTCTATCCGACAACCGCAATCCTCATGCATAATCCGGTCCAACACACCATTTTCCTTCATAAATGCATCAAAGGCATTATTTCCATACTCCTTTTCATAACAGTGCATTAAAATATCAAATTTATCCCTTGCCGTCATCCCTGTTCTACTGTCAAAGGCAATAATTTGATTCCACTGTTCTTCACCCATGCCATACTTTTTGACCATGATATCTTCCATTGTACTTTTAACATAATTTTTGGCCTGTATATCTCCTATCCCACATTGATTTAATGCATCACGTAATTCCCTCTTTCGGATTCTCAATCGATTCATTTCTTTTTCACCCAATCCCACTTCATACAAATTTGCCCTGAGAATCTGATTTATTTCCGTACTCATAAGTGAAATCAAGGTTTCCTCATTCCATCCATCTCTATATTCCCTCATATCCTGCCTTTCTCAATATCATATTTGTTGTATGAAACAATTCAATAATAAACTCATAATCCGGGTCTGTTTTTTTACTGAAAATTCCTTTGGTAATAAATGACACCAGTTTTCCGTCCATCATAGCATCATGAAAATGAATATTATATGGAATTACCCCGATTGCATCTTTTGCAATATTATATTTTCTGCGGATATTCTGCAGATTTTCCCTGGAATTCCCATCGTATTTTCCCACCACAAATAATGCTTTTTCTCTGATTTCCTGGCATTCCAGAATATCATCCATATCTTCCATCCCCTGAAAAAGATTTATCACAAGAATATCTGTCTGTTCCAGAAGGATTTTTGTTAATTCACTGCTCCCATTCATACAGTCGATAAAGTTTAAACTGTTAAAAGAATACATTCCGTTTAACAGGCTTGCAATACAATCTCCGTTCATCATTTGTTCCAGCTCATACCCTGTCTTCTTGGAAGGAGGCATATAATAAAGATTGGTATGTTTGATGTTTACCGTATTATCCTGTATCACACTTTTTCCTATTCTTCTCAATTTCGATTTTTCCAGAACCTCATCCAGTCCTTTTTTGTTATAATAAGAAAATTCCTCATTTAAAACATTTTTATTTTTGCCACCCTCCAATGCCCTGGTCAGAGGCTGGCTCTCTCGATCCAACTGAACCAATAATGTTTTAAGGGAATATAACACTGCTGTCATTGTACTAACTGCCAGCACATTTCCGCTTGTTCCGCATTTTCCTGGTGTGCTGCTCCAAAATGTTATGTTTTTCAATATTTTTACCTTCCTTTGCGTATTTTAATGCCAGTTTTACTTCCTTATCTAAGCAGCCTGAAATTTCTACTGTCATTTCTTCCAGTGCCTTTAAAAAATCTGCAGACAAATTCTTAAATTCACCAAAATATCCATATTGCATGGAAATTTCATACTCTCTGTCTGCAAAATCATCTCTTATCGTATAAAAACGATTCTGCTGATACAGGCGAATTAAAAAATCATCCTTAAAAACAAATTTTAATAAATATGGAACTGTGATTCCACTTTCCGTAATATCACGCACAATAATCCCCGTGACCTTCTTTGCTTTTTTTACTTCATTTATCATGGATAAAAAATTGGAATATTTCGTATTAGATATGTAATAAATCATAGACAAACGGTTTCCTGAAATTTGCCTTACATTTCCTTCCATGCAAAGAATAATAATGTCATATCCATCATTTTCTGCGGCATATGCTTGAAATTGTTTTCCCACATAATCCACACCGCCATAAGTAATTGGAAACTTTTCTGAAACCGAAAATAAATAATATAAGCCAAAACTTTCTGTAAGATCTGCTATCAGAACTTTTTTTTGAAGATTTTTTAGAATTTGTCCCAGATAAACAGCAATATCCATGGTCTGCTTTCCGCACAGACCTACATATATGGTGTTCGTACTTTCACCTCCCTGCTCTTTACAATCAGGAAGTGTATTCTCTGGACTTATCTCAGAAACAGCTTGATTATATCATATATTTTTCATATTGTAAATAGTTTTGTAAATATTTTTATTTTTATATTAATTTTATTTAATATTTTATGCTTTTTCAGATATTCTTGTGTTTTACACAAAAATGTGATAAGATAAGCAAAGAATTTTAGGAAAGGAATGAAACAATATGAGACATTTATTAAGTCCTCTGGATTTCAGTGTTGAAGAAATCAATGATTTACTTGATCTTGCTGTTGATATCGAACATAATCCGGATAAGTACAAGGATGCGTGCAAGGGTAAGAAAATTGCCACTTTATTTTATGAACCAAGCACCCGTACCAGACTGAGTTTTGAAACAGCCATGCTGAATTTAGGAGGAAATGTGATTGGTTTTTCCGATGCAAACTCCAGTTCCGCATCAAAGGGAGAAAGTGTGGCAGACACCATCCGTCTGATTTCCTGCTATGCTGATATCTGTGCTATGAGACACCCAAAGGAAGGAGCACCTTTGGTGGCTTCCCTTCACTCAACCATCCCTGTGATTAATGCCGGTGACGGAGGGCATCAGCATCCCACTCAGACATTAGCGGACCTTATGACAATCCGTTCATTAAAAGGTCGTTTGGATCATCTGACCATCGGTTTATGTGGAGACTTAAAATTTGGGCGTACCGTTCACTCCCTGATCAATGCACTTGTAAGATATGAGGGAATAAAATTCGTGCTGATTTCCCCTCCGGAACTTCGCATTCCGGGTTATATGAAAGAAGAAGTTCTGGACGCCAACCATGTTGAATACGAAGAAGTTTCCAGTTTAGATGAAGCCATTGGAAAACTGGATATTCTCTACATGACCAGAGTACAGAAGGAACGCTTTTTTAATGAAGAAGATTATATTCGATTAAAAGATTGTTATATTCTGGATATGACAAAAATGAACATGGCAAAACCGGACATGCTGGTACTCCACCCCCTTCCAAGAGTAAATGAAATTGCCGTGGAAGTTGATAATGATCCTCGTGCCGTATACTTTAAACAGGTTCAATACGCGGTATATGTCCGAATGGCGTTGATTCTCACACTTTTAAATTCATAGGAATAGCAAATAGAAAGGATCGTATCATATGTTAAATGTTGGAAGTCTGAATGACGGCGTGGTATTAGATCACATTAAAGCCGGAAAATCTATGGAAATTTATAAATACCTTGGCTTAGATAAACTGGACTGCCAGGTTGCCATTATTAAGAATGCCAAAAGCCAAAAAATGGGGCGAAAAGATATTATCAAAATTGAATCCCCTCTCGATATTATCAATCTGGATATTCTGGGATATATTGATCACAATATTACAGTCAATATCATCCATAATGGTGAAATTTCCGAAAAGAAAGATCTTACACTGCCAAAAGTAATTCATAATGTGATAAAATGCAAAAATCCAAGATGCATTACTTCCATTGAGCAGGGACTTGATCAGATTTTTGTTTTAAAGGATGAGAAAAAACAAACTTACTGTTGTCGTTACTGTGACGAACAGTACGAATAATATTGTTTTGTTTAGAAATACTATAAAACCCGGTAAAGCAGGCACAAAACTTACTTTACCGGGTTTTATAAATGAGCAGAACGATAAGCCGGGTTATGTCTTGGATGATCATCTATCTAGACCTGATGTTGCCACCAGGTTCAAGCGACCTACCCGAAAGTATGGACGGGCAGCCCTCTTTCATATTCGGTCTTGCTTCGGATGGGGTTTACAGAGCCATATCTGTTACCAGATATGCGGTAGTCTCTTACACTGCCTTTCCACCCTTACCAGTCAGACTGGCGGTATATTTCTGTTGCACTTTCCTGGGAGTCACCTCCACCGGACGTTATCCGGCATCCTGCCCTGCGAAGCCCGGACTTTCCTCACCTGCGGCCTTTCGGCACTTGCAGCCGCGATCACCTGTTCTGCTCACCTGTAACACTATATCATTTTTCTTCCCTTTTGTCAAAACTTTTATATATCGAAACAACCCCCGCCTATAAATTCTCTCAACAGAGAATTGGCAGGCACCTTATCACAACTCACACCAAGAATATAATCCATAAATTTCAGCATTCTTTTTGCCTCGGCATGGTGAGGACTATTCAGTGGAATTCCAAACAAAAGCGGTTCCACATACTGTTTTAACACAGACAATTCATAAATCAATGCAGAATTAAACATAACATCAGCCTGTTCCTGATACGGGAAAATATTTTTCTCTTCTCCCTTTCTTACGGATGCCCATCTGGCAAGAGTTTCTTCTGCCGTCGCTCCTCTGGTTCTTGCATCTCTTACAATTCTTCGAATGAGTCTGCAGTCTGTTGTAGAAATACGGTTATGTTCATCCACATTCAGCTGTGTCAGTGCACTGATATAAATTTTATATTTGCTCTCCTTTGGCAATGTATAGGACAATTTATCATTCAGACAATGAATCCCTTCGATTACAAGGATATCATCCTTGTCTAACCGAAGCATATCTCCCTTATACTGACGTTTTCCTGTTTTAAAATTAAAATATGGAATTTCAACTGTATCGCCTGCCAGAAGCTTTCTCATATCCTCATTAAACAATTCCGTGTCAATGGCCTGTAAGGATTCAAAATCATACTCTCCATTTTCATCCCTTGGATTATCCTCTCTGTTTACAAAATAATTGTCTACACCAATCAAGTGAGGATGAAGGCCGCTGGCACGCAGCTGTATACACAAACGACGAGCAAAAGTGGTCTTACCGGAAGAAGAAGGGCCTGCAATCATGATAAATTTCACACCTTTTCTTGCCTGTATGTTTTTCACTATTTCAACTATTTTTTGTTCCTGCAGTGCCTCCTGCACCAATATCATCTCTCCTATTTTTCCCTTTGAAATCTGTTCGTTCAATGCACCCACCGTATCGATTCCCATTAACTCCCCCCATTTTGTAGATTCTTTTAAAACAGAATAAATCTTCTCCTGCGGGCGAAACTTCGGCACCCGTTCCGGATGTTGCCGGACCGGCATCTGAATAACAAATCCATCACCATAAGGATACAGCTCGAAATATTTTAAATATTTTGTACTTGGTACCATGTAACCATAAAAATAATCCCGGAATTTATTCAAACTATATATATTAACCCTGGAACTTCTACGAAATTTAAACAGCTTTTCTTTATCATACATTCTGTGATTGTGAAAGAATTGAATCGCCTCATCCGTAGTGATTACTTTTTTCTCAAATGGCATATTGGATTTTACAATTTCAGCCATCCGGCTCTTTACCTGATATAAAACATCCCTTGTTGCCCGTATTCCACCTGTCACTTCACAGTAATACCCTTTACTGAGTGAATACATAACATTGATATTCTCTATATTATGCCCATATACATCATAAAATGCCTTTAACATCAGCATAACTACACTTCTACGGTAGGTTTCATTGCCACATATGGTATCTGTAGCAATGAAATGAATCTCACTTCCATCCTCAACCGGTTTGGTCAGTTCACATAACTTATTATTTACCATAGCAAGTACGATGTCATGGCGGAATTTCGACTGAAATTCTTCCGCTATCTCCAACAAACTTGTTCCCTTCGGATAGGATCTTTTCTCCCCCTCTACCTTTACATTATGTAATATCGCCATTCTAGCACCTCCTATTGTCCAGACCTATTTCATAAGTCCCAAAGTTCGGTCTATGACGCACAGTTCATCATGAATCTGTTCCTTCCTCTTTAAGGCTGAATCACTGACTGCCCATTCCAGACTCTGATACAGCTTATGAAATGTTGCTTTCTTCCAATTCAAATATTCATACAATATTTCATTTTTTTCTTCTATTAATTTTTTTCCATAAACAAAATAACTTCTCTCACTATATTCTTTTTTCAATTTTTCCGGATCTTTGGCATGTATAGCCTTCATAATAATATAATACTTTCCCCCGTCCTTTATCATATCTTCCCGGACAATTTCAAAACCTTCTTCCACCAGATATTCCCTTACTGCAAATACTTCCGAATGTGGAGAAAGTATCAGCTCCCTTGTCTCATCCAACACACTCTTTCCATTGTTCAGGATTCGTACTATCAATTCTCCACCCATACCGGCAATCACAAGGGTCTGTGCTTCCTTTGGCTTTAATTGATCCAATCCGTCCGATAAACGAACTTCTATTTGCTCTGACAAACCTTCCTCCTGAATATGCCGACTGGCACGTTCTAAAGGTCCTTTATTAATATCCATGGCAAATACTTTCTTTGCCTTTCCCTGTCGTATTAACTCTATCGGCACATATCCGTGATCCGTTCCAATATCTGCCACTGTCTCACAAGGAGACACAAATTCCGCCACTAACTTTAATCTGTCTGATATCTGCATTGCTCTTCTCTTTCTTTAATCTTCTAAGAAATCTCTCAGTTTCCTGCTTTTATTCGGATGTTTGATTTTCCATAATGCTTTTGCCTCAATCTGTCGTATCCGCTCTCTGGTTACATTGAATTTTTTCCCCACTTCTTCCAATGTATGTTCGTGTTCGCCCTCCAGTCCATAACGCATGGTGAGAACCTCTTTCTCCCTTTCTGTAAGGCCACTCATAACTTCCTCTATTTTCTCTTTCAGAAGTGTATTCGTAACAGCCTCAACCGGTGTTGGAATATGCTCGTCCTCTATAAAATCTCCAAGATGACTGTCTTCTTCTTCTCCGATGGGTTTTTCCAGCGACACAGGTTCCTGGGCGATTTTTAATATTTCCTGTACCCTCTCCAGAGTGAACCCTGCACGTTCTGCCACTTCTTCCGGCTCCGGCTCCCTGCCAAGTTCATTCATTAATTCTCTCTGAGCCCGCATAACCTTATTGATATTGTCCACCATATGCACGGGAATTCTGATAATTCTTGCCTGATCCGCAATGGACCTTGTAATGGCCTGTTTGATCCACCATGTGGCATAAGTGCTGAATTTATATCCCTTCCGATAATCAAAACGTTCCACGGCTTTCATAAGTCCAATGTTTCCTTCCTGAATTAAATCCAAAAAAGACATTCCTCGTCCAACATATTTCTTTGCAATACTCACCACCAGACGCAAATTTGCCTCTGCCAGTTCCTCCTTGGCATGAATATCTCCAGCCTCAATCCTCTTCGCACACTGAATTTCCTCTTCCGCTGTCATAAGAGGATATTTTCCCATCTCCTTCAGATACATTCTGACAGAATCACTTAACCCGGATTCTGTTTCTTCCAAATCTAGGGAACGGCTTTCCCTTTCAATCTCTTCCATTTCCTCTAACGTTTCTTCATCTGGTTCCGGAAAATCATCTTCCTCTTTTAATAATTCACCTTCTTCCGGCTCTGTCACATTTTCTTCTGCCTGGATATCATCGTTATTTACTCTTATATCTTCCTTCATTGAATTTCCCACCCTTCATCTAATCCTTTTAAATCACAGAGAAATGTGCAAGGAACTTAATTTCTGCTGTTCCCTGATGATATCCTGCAATTCTTTTATATCAGCTGCTTTTCTGCTTTTTTCCTCGAGACTATGTTTCTTTATTTTTATCACCGTCTCATTCAATGCCTTTTCCTTCTCCATCTGAGACATTTCCTCTCTCAGCGGCTCATGAAACAGTGCGGAAACTTCTCTATGCTCCTCCTCACTTTCAAAATAATCCATAATTTTTGCCGGATTAATTTCCTGTTTTCGTATCTGGTCAAACAACAAAGTCGCAACCTTATTATATACCGGTTCCAAAAAATCATTCTCATCTATAAAGGAAGAAATCCGTTCCAACAGATATGGTTCTTCCAGTATCCATGTAAGAAGAATCTTCTGAGCCTGAAGGATACCATTATCCTTTGCAGCTTTTTTCTTCTCCGGGGTTTGCTCCTTTGGCCGCTTTTCTTCCCATCCGGTATATGTATAGGACTGTTTCCGGATTGACTTCTCCAAACTTTCTTTTGGAATATCATATTCCCTGCTCACCGCCTCTATATATACATTGCGCTCCAATTCATCCTCAAACTCCAGAAGTTTTCTTGCCACATCGGTATAAAATTCTGCCTTTCCTTCCGGATCATCCAGATTTGCCTGTTCCCTCTTCTGGTCAAGTTCAAACAGAAAACTGTTTCTCGCTTCTTCAATCCTCTGTTCATATGCTTCTGCCCCCATATTTTTAATAAATTCATCCGGATCTTTGTATGGCTTCATATTAACAATCTTTGTTTTCAATCCCGCTTCCTTAAGCATGGGAATTGCACGAAGGGCTGCCTTGATTCCTGCCCCATCACTATCATAAGTCAGATACACCTGCTCTGTATAACGTTTCATCAGAAGACATTGTCTGGATGTAAAAGCTGTACCAAGGGATGCAACTGCATGATGAAATCCGGCCTGATGGAGAGCAATGACATCCATATACCCTTCACATATCAGGAAACTCTGTTTTCTGCTTGTCCTTGCATAATTCATTCCATATAAATTTCTGCTTTTATCAAACAAAATGGTTTCCGGAGAATTCAAATATTTTGGTTCTCCCTGTCCCATCACTCTTCCACCAAAACCAATGACTTTACTGTTGATATCCATAATAGGAAACATAACACGGTTAAAAAATTTATCATATACTCCCCGTTCCGTATATGTAAATAATCCGCTTTCCTTTAATACGGCATCCTCAAAGCCTTTCTGACGTAAATAGCGATACAAATCATCTTTATAATTCAAGGCATATCCCAATCCAAATTTCACAATCGTATCATCCGTCAGCCCACGATTTATCAGATATTCATAACCGGCCCGTCCTTTCTCACTTTTCAGCATTCGAAAGAAATATAATGCCGCTTCCTTATTCACATCATACAGGGAAGCCTTCAGCTGATTCTTTTGTTTTTCCTCTCTTGACGCCTCCACCACCGGAAGTTCCATCCCCGCACGTTCTGCCAAAAAACGTACTGCTTCCGGAAATGTGAAATTTTCATACTTCATAAGAAACGAATATACATTTCCGCCCTCTCCACATCCAAAACAATGAAAAATCTGTCTTTGTCCATTTACGGAAAAGGACGGTGATTTTTCATTATGAAATGGACAAAGTCCGAAATATGTATTTCCTTTCTTCTTTAATTTGACATATCCCGAAACCACGT
This sequence comes from uncultured Roseburia sp., assembly GCA_944381595.1. Classification (GTDB taxonomy): domain Bacteria; phylum Bacillota; class Clostridia; order Lachnospirales; family Lachnospiraceae; genus CAG-303. The sequence goes on along the minus strand of CALWLV010000052.1, from coordinate 8,409 downwards.
CTACGATATCATTTCTGCTTCTTATTTCCTCTATGAGTTCTTCTGAATAATACATACTTTCTTCCTTCTTTAAAATATCATATTTTCCAATCAGATTCCCCTTTATTATATGCCGTGTTTCTTCAAAATATGACTTTCATTTTATTTTTCAGCCGCAGCAAGGGCGATTTCTATCATCTCCGTAAAACATTTCTGTCTTTCTTCCGCGGTGGTTATTTCCGGAGAAACAAAAGAATCTGATATGGTCAGAATACAAGCTGCCTTTTTACCACAAGCCGCTGCATTATGAAAGAGTGCAAAACTCTCCATCTCCACAGCCAGACATCCTTTCTCCCGGTACAACTTCTGATAATAATCTGTGCCTTCCCGGTAAAATACATCTGTGGAATGCACCATGCCCTCTGTCAGATGTCTGCCCTGTTCTTTGGCAGTATCACGAATTTTCTCATTCAACTCCTGTGAAGGTCTGGTCACATCTCCGGTAAATCCATTCTGGGTTCTTGCATAACTGGACTCCGAATAGGCTCCTGTCACAAGAACCGTATCAAAAATTTTTAACTCCTTACAATAAGACCCGGCTGACCCTACTCGTATAATCTGATCTACATTATAAATATGAAATAACTCATACGAATAAATTCCCATGGATGGCATTCCCATGCCCGAACCCATCACTGAAATCCTCTTACCATGGTAGGTTCCCGTATATCCATACATATTTCTTACATCGTTAAACATCCTGGGACTATCCAGCCAATTTTCCGCAATAAACTTCGCTCTCAACGGATCCCCGGGCATAATTACAGTTCCTGCAATCTGTCCCTTTTCTGCACTGTTATGAGGCGTCGACATATTCATCCCTCCAATTTCCAAAATTTGATTCTGAATTAACTGACTATTTCTTGTTATTATATCATATTGCTTAAAAAAAATCCATTCTTTTTCTTTCAGAGATTAAATTTGTTAAAAATTTTATACACTAAAATGCAATTTCTTGTTGACAGTTTTTTTATTTGGTTATATCATATTAGAAAAAAAAAAAAAAAGGAGGTTATATATTATGTTTAAAAGATTAGCAGCAGTGGCTACAACTACTGCATTGACAGTTGCAATGGCTGTAACAGCATTCGCAGCTGGCAGCGTAAACGCTGAAGAACAGAAGGTTCTTGATGCTTTAAAAGCAGAGGGAGTTCCTGCAGCTCAGGTTGAGCAGGTTCAGAAAGTATTTATGGAGGACAGTGTTTCTCTGACTGCTGACAATGCAAACACAGCAATCGCTAACATCGGTGATGCTAAGAAGATTGCAAGCGAGGCAGGATATACATCCGTAGCTGCATTATTAAATGATGCAAAGAATGGTTCTGCAGATGTTCAGAAGAAAGCTCAGGATGTTATCAATGGTATCGTAGCTAAAGTTAACGCTACAAGAGAGGCTATTCCTTCAGTTGCAAAGGTTACAAAGGCAGTTACTTTCAATGCAAAAACCGGAACTCTTGATGGCGGTGTTATTACAGATGGCGAAATTGCTAATACCGGTGTTGATTTCTCAACAACAGCAGCAGTCGTTGCAGGCTTAGGCTTATCCGTTGCTGGAATCGCAGTTATTGCTAAGAAAAAAGACTTAGTAAATGCATAAGACTCGGACACTCCGAAAAATTAATAAAATAATGGCATATATCTATATGCCATTATTTTTTTCTATACTGTCATACGGCATTGTATATCTGATGACCTCAGATATGGTTTCATTGGCAACGAATGTATTCCAGCTGATTGTGACAGATTCTGAACCCGATTTTACAATTAATTACAGTAATACATTTAATCCTGGTTCTGTAGAAATTTCAGACGAAAACACGGTAAAACGTGCCGATGTTCCTACTGCCAAATACGGTGAATTATATGCTTATGTAAAATGCGATGACATCGGTCTTAACTGCCCTGTTTATATGGGAGATGATAATGAAATTCTGAAAATGGGGGCCGGTCAGATTCCTGCCACCTATCAACCTGGATTTGGAGAGCTAATCATGATAGGTGCCCACAATAACTCCTTTTTTAATTGCCTGAAAAATGTTCAGACTGGTCAAACCATTACCATGGAAACCAGTTATGGCACTTATACATACCAGGTTGTTTCTACTGAAGTAGTTGATGTAACGGGTATGGATGCTTATGATTTCTTTACAGATCATGAACAACTTTTGCTTTATACCTGCTATCCTTTTGACGTACTGGCTCATACTAACTATCGGTTCATGGTACATGCCGATTTGGTATCCGGTCCGACATTTGTTGATTAATAGGAGGACATCATGAAAGAATTGTTTCGTAAGTTTGGATCAAAAAAAATAATCTGTATTCTTTGCAGCAGTCTTTTTCTTCTTGCTCTGATTTTATTTCTTTTTTTTAAATCTGAATTTATTTCAAAAGCAGAAGCTTCTACGGAAGAAACGACCACAGAAGAAACGACCACTGTTCCGGAAACTACTACCATTCCGGAAACCACTACCATTCCGGAAACGACCACAGAAGAAACTACGACAATTCCACCGGAACCTCTTCCCGTAACATTGGAGGAATATGGTTCCATTTCCGAGGGATCTTTGTATGGAAAATTAACTTGTCCTTCCATTGGATTAGACTGCTATGTATACATGGGAGACAGCAACAGTATTTTACGAAAAGGTGCCGGTCAGATTCCTGCTACCTATCTTCCGGGACAGGGAGAACTGATTATGGTAGGTGCCCATAACAATTCTTATTTTAACTGTCTGCAAAATATTCAGGGAAATGAGATTATTACACTGCAGACCAGTTATGGTGTCTATCAATATCAGGTTGTGTCTACTGAAGTGGTGGATGTAACAGGGATGAATGCTTATGATTTTTTTACAGATCATGAACAACTTCTACTCTACACCTGCTATCCTTTTGATATGCTTTCCCATACGGACTACCGTTTCATGGTACATGCCGATTATATATCCGGTCCTTCCATGGTAGAATAAAGGAGACTTTTAATGAAAAAAGATAAACACTATTCAAAAAATAATTCCCGGCTGAAGCAGATATTCAGTATCCTAAGCAGTTTTTTACTGGCAGTATCTCTTACCGCCATTACTCTGTTTGGATGTTTAAAACTGGGATTTGCCAATACTTCTCAGATTACAAAGGCATTTGCCGACTCTAATTATTATAACTCCGTATATAATAATATGATGTCAGAGTGCGAAAACGAAGCGATTGTTTCCGGTCTTTCGAAAGATATCTTTGATGGAGTATTCAGCCTGGACGAATTAACAAGCTATTGTAATACCTATGTTTCTACTTTGATGAGAAATGAAACATTTGATTTCGATTCTACGAATATGGAAACGAAGCTTTCTGAAAATATCAGGAATTATGTAGCTGCCAATAATTTGTCGGTAGATGGAGATATTGATGAAGTCATTTCCAGCTTCTCATCTACTGTGGTAGCATACTACAAATCAGCATTACAATTTCCATATTTTGATCAGATTGCCTCTATCTTTCGGTTGTTAGACCGGGTGTTGCTTTATATTTTACCAACGATGATAATCTTTTCCGTTATTTTAATTGTATTGATCATTCGCTTAAATACATTTAAAAAGAATCGAATTTTCCGGTATCTGGCATATAGCTTTTTGTCCTCATCGATTTCTATTTTAGTCATTCCTGTTTTTTCCTATGTGACTAACTTTTACAAAAAGCTGGCAATCTCACCGGAATATGTGAATAAATATATTGTTTCCTATGCAGGAAATGGAATTTTTGTTTTCCTGATGGCAGGTATTTTACTTTTTGTTCTTGGCATTGTCTTTATTGTCATCAGTTCTATGATTAAGGCCAAACTGAAGAAAGAATATGTACCTGTAAGACATCATAATATGGAAAACTAGATGGAAAGACAAAGTGATATGCTTTGTCTTTTTAAAGATTTGAAACAATTGGAGGTCCATATATGTCATATAAATTTAATTTTCCAAATGAGCCATTGCATCCGGCACCCAAGCCACATTTTCTCCCACATATAGAAAAACAGCAGGCTCCGGCTCACAGCGTCTGGCTTACACACGACCCTGCCATCTATCATGATCCGGTTACCTCGGACTACTTCTTGTACTGTACAGATGCAAAATGTATGCGTTCCCATGACATGATTACCTGGGAAACTTTAGAACGCGCTGTGGCTTCCCCTCCACAGGAAGCCATAGACTGGACCGGAAGTGATGCCATTTGGGCACCGGATATTGTCAAAGTAGGGGATGAATATCGCCTATACTGCTCCAATTCTTCTTTTGGTTCACAGAAATCCTGTATCTTTCTTGCTGTCTCTGATAAGGCTGAGGGACCTTTTATTCCCAGAGATATTGTATTTAAATCCGAACCGGGAATGCCGGTAAATGCCATCGATGCCAATATTATTGAAGACCACAAAACAGGAACGCAGTATATGGTATATGGCTCTTTCTGGGACGGATGCCATATTCTGGAACTGGATAAGGAAACCGGACTGGCAAAACATGGAAATCAGGAACCGGGAATCTGTATCGCAAGAAGACCGTTATGGGCAGATGGAGCCATTGAAGGGCCTTATATTATCTATAACCCTCTTACGGACTATTACTATTTACTTGTGTCTTATGGCTCTTTGAAGAGTGACTACAACATTCGTGTAGGTCGCAGCCGCAATGTCACAGGTCCTTATCTGGATCACAACAACAGAGCCATGACGGATTTATCCGATACGGATAATACCCTCGGTTTTATGATTGCCTGCGGTTATAAATTTGATGATGATCCGATTGGTTTTATGGGACCGGGTCATAATTCCGTTCTCCATGATTTTGACGGTGAATGGTATTTAATTTCTCACATTCGTGAACATAATTTCCGAAGCGGTGAGCCTTCTACCCTTCATATCCGCAAAATGCTCTGGACCGAAGACCAATGGCCGGTGGTTTCACCGGAACCTTATACAGGTGAACGTTTACAGCCGGTTCCTGCTGAAATGATTCCGGGATCTTATGAACGCATTAAACTTGTGCCAATGGTGCCACAAGGGATGCTCACCTCTGTAAAAATGGTACTCTTCCCGAACGGAAAGGGCTTACTGGCAGATTCCATTCATATCAGCTGGAAACAAACGGACAACACTTCCATAACTGTGACCTATGCCTCAACAACCGAGTGTTTCAAAATCATGGCGGCATGGGACTATGAGGCATGGAAACCTACTCTGGTTCTTACCGGAACAGACGAGAAACATATCTGTATCTGGGGAAAAAAATACGAATAGAATGCAAAAAGTTCGATGGAATAATCCACCGAACTTTTTTCTATTCTCCAATCAAATAACGGAAAAAATCTTTTACCACTTCTTTCTGAGCAGAACCTTCTGTCACCTGAATCACATAATGATTTCCGGTAGGGTAATCATCTCCAAAGAATTCCTGTGCTTTCTTACACTCATCAAAGATGATTCCCACTGGTTTTTCTTCTATATAGCACACATATGGTTCATACTTTTTCAGCTCTTCTTCCGTAAACACCTTATCCAATGAAACTACCGGATAATTCTTTGTATATACTTCTTCCGTTTCTCCTTCCTCATTTTCCTTCACCGTTTTCAGGCCTGTAATATCATTGAGAACCAGATCGATATATCCTTCTTTCATGCAGTCATAATAATCATCCACTCCGGCTACCTGGAGGTTAATATTTTCAACCTTGTCCTGTTCTAAATAGCTGCTGTGATAACGAAAACCTGCCTGCCCCTGTTCCAATCCTGCTGATTTTTCGTAATCATTCATCATATTCACGGCTTTTTCCATATTCATGGCAGATGTGTGATCTGCAATCATCAGTGTGGACTTACGATCTGTGGGTCTGTCTGTTATTAATACGACAACAATGATAATAATAAAAATTACTGCAACCAGATGAAACTTATAATAATACAGAAAATTTTCCAGTTTTTTTCTCAAGATAATTCCTCCGATTTATTTGGATGTTTCTTCTACTTCAATCTTACGGATTTCTTTTGTACGAATTTCTTTACAGATATCCTGAATAAAAGTATCCAAAGATTTCTGACCTTCATCGCCTAAATATCTGCTTCGTACAGATACCACGCCTTCTTCCTCTTCTTTCTGTCCTACTACCACCATATAAGGAACTCGTTTCAGTCTTGCATCACGAATCTTAAATCCAATCTTCTCTGAACGGTTATCCACACTGCTTCTGATACCATTGGCTTTCAGCTCTGCATTTACCTTATTTGCATAATCAGCATATTTCTCTGAGATTGGAAGTACCCTTACCTGCTCCGGACAAAGCCATGTCGGGAATAATCCTGCATATTTCTCAATGAGCCATGCAATGGTTCTTTCATAACATCCTATGGATGTACGATGAATGATACATGGTCTCTTTTTATCACCATTTTCATCAATATAGTACATATCAAACTGTTCCGACAATAATGCGTCCCACTGAATGGTAATCATTGTATCCTCTTTGCCATACACATTTCTGGCATTAATATCGACTTTTGGTCCGTAGAATGCAGCTTCTCCCACATCCTCAACAAATGGAATATTCAGTTCTGTTAATATATTGCGGATATCCTGTTCTGTCTCATCCCATACTTTTGGATCACCAATATATTTTTCTTTGTTGCTTGGATCCCATTTGGACAAATGATAGGTTACATCTTCTTCCACACCAAGCGTCTTTAAGCAATGCTGTGCAAGAGCAATACACCCCTTGAATTCTTCCACCATCCGATCCGGTCTCACAATCAGATGACCTTCTGAAATGGTAAATTGACGCACTCTGGTAAGTCCGTGCATTTCACCTGAATCCTCGTTACGGAACAAAGTAGATGTTTCGCCATATCTGCACGGAAGATCACGATAACTCTTCTGACTTGCCTTATATACATAATACTGGAACGGACAAGTCATCGGTCTTAATGCAAATACTTCATCATCCTTCTCCTCATCCCCCAATACAAACATACCATCTTTGTAATGGTCCCAATGGCCGGAAATCTTATACAAATCTGATTTTGCCATCAAAGGAGTCTGGGTACGTATATAACCTTTTCCTGCCTCTAAATCTTCAATCCATCTCTTCAGTTCGTTCATGATAATCACACCATTTGGCATAATAAGAGGAAGTCCCTGACCGATGACATCCACCGTTGTAAAAATCTCCATCTCACGGCCTAATTTGTTATGATCACGCTTTTTAATATCTTCCAGATGCTCTAAATATGCTTTCAGATCTTCTTTCTTATTATAAGCAGTACCATAAATTCTGGATAACATTTTGTTCTTTTCGGAACCTCTCCAGTAAGCTCCTGAGGAAGAAATTAATTTAAATGCTTTCACATACTTTGTACTCATCAGATGTGGTCCTGCACACAAGTCTGTGAAATCTCCCTGGCTGTAGAAGCTAATCACAGCATCCTCCGGAAGATCCTGAATCAACTCTACTTTATATGGCTCATTCTTTTCTTCCATAAATTTAATCGCTTCTTCTCTCGGAAGCTCAAAACGCTTGATTTCCGCACCTTCTTTGATGATTTTCTTCATCTCTGCTTCAATTTTATCCAAATCTTCTCTTGTAAAAGATTCATGGTCAAAATCGTAATAGAATCCGGTATCAATGGATGGACCAATGGCCAGCTTTGCTTCCGGATATAATCTCTTCACAGCTTCTGCCAGGATATGGGAACATGTATGTCTGTACGCTGCTTTTCCTGCTTCATCATCGAAAGTCAAAATATTTAAAGTACAATCGCTATCCACTACCGTTCTCAAATCCACTACTTCACCGTTTACTTCGCCGGCACATGCCACTCTTGCAAGACCTTCACTGATATCTTTTGCAATTTCATAAACAGACATTGCTGACTCATACTCTTTGACAGACTGGTCTTTCAATGTAATCTTCATTTTTCTTACCTCGCTTTTTGTTAATTTCCTATCAGTTAAAAAAACAAAAAATCCCGCGACTCCTGTCGCGGGACGAATAAACATTGATTCGCGGTTCCACCCTGCTTGTCTTCCTGTTACGGAAAAACCACTCATATGACGATAACGGAGTCACCGGGCTGTATTAAAGCCGCTCAGAGGTGGTCTTCACATCATATCCCATAAGATACTTCCACCAAACTGTATCTCTCTCTGTATGTTCCATAAATGTTACTCTTCTCATCAAAGCATTATCTATTTGTTTTTTACTATTTCTGAGTATAACATATCTTTTAAAAATGTCAACACATTGTACCCAAAAAGATTGTTTTTTTTTCTTCACTGTGATACACTTCCTATTGAAAAACTTAGTATTTGAAAGGATATTCTAGTCATGATTCAG
>CALWLV010000051.1 GCA_944381595.1 uncultured Roseburia sp. | reverse complement strand
CTTCATCCGGATAACATGGCAGCTGGTCCTGCTTCTTATGGTATGACAGATACTATGGGACGTATGCATAGTGACGCACAGTTCGCAGGATCTTCTTCTGTACCGGCTCACGTTGAAATGATGGGCTTAATTGGTGCAGGTAATAACCCAATGGTTGGTATGACTGTGGCTACAGCTGTTGCGATTGAGGAAGCAGCTCAGGCAGGTAAATTTTAAATAATAAGCTGAAAATGCTTTATTTATGGGGACTTCTCAAGTCGTGGTTCGGTTTGAGAAGCCCTCATTTTTTTGTCCGTAAGACACATACAAGACACACAAGCCACACTTTCATTTCATGGTGGGTTGCCAAGTAATTTCAACTATATAAAGTGTAAATTTTTATTTTGGTTGAAAGGAGATTTAGTTATGAGACGAGCGAATAGTTCAGGCTCTATTTACTCGATTCTTCTGTATTGAATAAAAGATATTGAAAAAGGACATAATTATGGTATAATTAGACCATAAGTAAGGAGGTGCAGATTATGCCACAAATAATTCCTATTAAAGACTTGAAAAATACATCAGAGATTTCAGAGATGTGTCACAAGACAAAGGAGCCTATCTATGTGACAAAAAATGGTTATGGCGATATGGTCATCATGAGTATGGAGATTTATGAGTCGACCATGAAACAGCTTACCATGTATAAAGATATTGAAATATCTGAAAAACAGATAGAAGCTGGACAGATAAAGGATGCAAGAGCAGCACTCAGGGAAACGAGGGAGAAATATGGCTTATAAGTTAAACATTACAGAGCATGCTGAGGAATTGCTTGATAATCTTGTGTACCATCTGATTTACCGATTGAAAAATCAACAGGCAGCGAGACATTTGCTTGATGGTATAGACAGTATATATGACAGGTTAGAAGATAATCCATTTCAGTTTCCCGGCAGTATGGACTCATATCTGGCAAAGAAGGGGTATCATGAAGCTGTTGTTCCGCAGATGAATTATATTGTTATATTTGACATAAGAGAAGATACTGTAAACGTAGTTGGCATTTTTCATCAGTTGGAGAACTATCAAAATAAATTGTAATAGGCTTGGGTAACAATTAGACACTTCCCAATTTCTGAAAACAGAGCCAATATCACAGCAACCGTTCGTAAAAGTCCGTTTTAAACGGCGAACGCCGTTATTTGACTCATTTAAGCCCCTTTTTGCGGGGCAGGATTAAAATACTTACCCCTATTGGAAAAAGCCGACACGTGGGCACACACGGCTTCATTCTGTGGAAGGGTGGATTTCTTGGGGAATTTAAGTGTACGTTTCCTCGGCTGGTGGCTTCTTTCCTGATCGACAGCTTGAAGCTCTACGAAAATATGGTATCAGCGAAAGGGATATTTTTAACAGGTTATATTTATAAAGCAAATCAAGATAAGTAAAACGAATGAGACAGGTCTTTGAATTAAGACTTGTCTTTTCTCTTTTAAGATGGTAAACTGTACTCAGTTGAAATTACTTTGAACTTTGAAAAAATGGTTGGTTTTTAACTGGAACTGGTTTAGTGTATTTTTGTGCGTATAATTTGAACAAGTTCATTACAAGCCACAAACGACTGAAAATTCCCAATTTATCGGTACTAACTGTTGTGATTGAGGAAACAGCTCAGGCAGGTAAGTTCTAAATAATTTTTTCAAATTAAATAGTCAATAAACTGAAAGTGCCGTGGTTTTCAGGACTGCGGTACTTTTTGTTGCCGGAAATCAGAAAATCAGATAGATTGAGCGAAAGGAATGGAGGGATGCATCTTGCAGGAACTTAAAAAGAAAACAAAATACTTGAGGGCGCTAAAAGCTGCGTTTCCGTATACAATTCCGATCTTTGCCGGGTTTTGGTTTCTTGGACTGACCTATGGCATCTACATGAATGTATCCGGATTCAGCTTTTGGTATCCGATGTTGATGAGCCTGACTATTTTTGCCGGCTCTGTAGAATTTGTAGCAGTAAATATGCTGCTCGGTTCCTTTCATCCAATACAAGTCCTTGTCATGACTCTGATGATTAACGCAAGGCACTTGTTTTATGGGATTTCCATGTTGGACAAATATAAAGGAACGGGCTGGAAAAAAATTTATCTTATTTTTGGGTTGTGTGACGAGAGTTTTTCAATCAACTACACCGCAGATATTCCGGAAGACGTGGATAAAGGATGGTTTATGTTCTTTGTGACTTTGTTAAATCACTTTTACTGGTTTTTCGGTGCAACACTGGGCGGTATCTTTGGTTTTTTCATTCATTTTAATACTGAGGGCCTGGATTTTGTAATGACAGCTATGTTTGTAGTGATTTTTATGGAGCAATGGTTTAAGGACAAAAAGCATACCAACGCCCTTTTAGGTCTTGGACTTTCGCTTCTTTGTCTCATTGTTTTTGGAGCAGACAATTTTATGATTCCTGCGATGATTGCGATTCTTGTAGTGCTTACCCTGCTAAAGAAACCAATGGAAAAGGAGGTGAAATAACATGACATTAACGCAACAGGTTATTACAATTGTTATGGTTATTATCGGAACTATGGCGACCCGGTTTCTTCCATTTTTATTATTTCCGGCAGAAAAGCCAACACCAAAGTATATACAATATCTTGGAAAAGTTTTGCCTGCGGCGGTATTTGGATTGCTTGTTATTTACTGTTTAAAAGATGTCAGTATATTTAGTGGCAGTCATGGTCTGCCGGAACTGATTTCGATTACGGTAGTCGTTGCATTGCACTGGTGGAAAAAACAAATGCTTTTGTCCATTGCTGGCGGAACCATATGTTATATGCTGTTGGTACAGCTATTATTTTGATTGGTCGGGAGGTATTCTATGCACGATATTTGGAATCCGTGGCACGGTTGTGTGAAATGCAGCGAAGGCTGCGAGCATTGTTATATGTACTTTCTTGATAAAGTAAGAGACAGAAACGGCAGAGATATTTACAAAACGAAAAGTGGATTTCGTTATCCTTTACAAAAATACAGAAACGGTGAATACAAAATCAAAAGCGGCGAGTTGATTCGTGTATGTATGTCCTCAGATTTCTTCTTAGAAGAAGCGGACGAATGGCGCAAAGATGCCTGGAATATGATACGTCAGCGTTCCGATGTGAAGTTCTTTTTGCTTACCAAACGCCCGGAAAGAATGGAACGCTGCTTACCGGATGACTGGAATAGTGGTTATGAAAATGTTATGCTGAATGTCACTTGTGAAAATCAGCGCAGAGCTGATGAACGCATACCGATTTTGCTTCAACTTCCGGCAAAACATAAAGGAATTATGTGCGCACCGTTTATCGGAAGTGTGAGCATTGAAAAATACCTTGCTGACGGACAAATTGAACAGGTTATCTGCGGGGGAGAAAATTATGACGGTGCAAGGCCATGTGATTTTGAGTGGATAAAAAAGCTGCGGGAGGAATGCGTCAAGTATGACATCACTTTTTGCTTCATTGAAACAGGTACGGTATTTATTAAAGACGGAAAACGGTATTACCTGCCGAAAAAGCAGATTCAAAGCGAGATGGCATTTAAGTCGGGTATGAGTTATGAGGGGAAGCCGATAGAATGGAAATTAAAAGATTCTTTTGGTCGGAAGATTCCGGCTGAAAAACTCTATATCCCTCATTACAAAGAAAATTGCAACAGCTGTGGAAGTAAGCTGATATGTAATGGTTGCTCGGATTGTGGGAAATGCAGTAAAAAGTCTTGAATATACAATAGTTTTTACGGATTACAAGTAAAAACTATTGATATT
>CALWLV010000050.1 GCA_944381595.1 uncultured Roseburia sp. | reverse complement strand
TTCGATACAGGAAAAAATCTGACTTGACGTACAGTAGAAAGCCTTTAAATATATGGAAAAACGCTTGTTTTTGTGGTATGATTTAAGTTAATGAAAAAAACAGGCATTTTACAGAAAGGTACACATTCCTGTAAAAATACCTGTTTACAATAACTTGGCTTTTTCGTAAATTTCCGCTCGGTAGCGAAATGTGGACATTGGCATTCCACACGCTTTAGCAGCAGCCAGACCGGTAATTTTACCATTTTTCCATTGCTGATATATCTCATGGAAATTCTCCGGCAACGGGCTTGGAGGTCTTCCAAAGCGAACACCTCTCATTTTCGCAGCTACAATACCTTCTGCCTGTCTCTGCCTAATATTGGTTCGTTCATTTTCCGCAACAAAAGATAACACCTGCAAAACAATATCACTGAGGAACGTTCCCATAAGGTCTTTCCCACGGCGTGTGTCCAAAAGGGGCATATCCAGAACTACAATATCAATTCCTTTTTCTTTCGTGAGTATTCGCCATTGTTCTAAAATTTCAGCATAATTTCTTCCAAGGCGATCTATGCTTTTTACATAAAGCAAATCGTCTTTTTTTATTTTTCTTAATATTCGTTTGTACATCGGACGCTTGAAGTCCTTGCCGGATTGTTTATCTACAAAGATATTTTTCTCAGGAATAGACATTTCTTGTAATGCGATAAGCTGTCTGTCTTCGTTCTGATCCTTGGTACTGACACGAACATAACCATATACATTTCCCATTGTTCCTCCTTCGTATAGGCAATCTTCCAATTCCAGACCGCACTATTTGATTTGTCGAATTACACCTGATATTTTACCTTGCTATCACATAAGCATTTCAAAATGCCAGCTTTGAAACTGGCATTTTGATCACATACTGCCTGTAAAATGGCATTAAGTAGCAACCTGCTTCAAAAGTCTTCTGCCGGCATTCATACCGTACTTTTTGCCACAATCGCTAAAGACTTTCCGCCTTTCCTCAGTGAGCGGCGGGAGCAAGCGGATAGACACTCTGGATTTTTTCAGAACATAAGTCACACTGTCTTCGGCTGTCCTTCTGTCCAATCTTGCAACTTCTGGATACTTTTTGGCATATTCAGCAAGTCTGCGCTTCAGCGATGCGTTAAAAGTATAAATCTTAATGGTGTCTTCTCCCTCACTGGTCAAAATAATTGTTTCTTTCTCATACTTAGATAATCTCATTTGTTTTCTCCTTCGATTTCGATTTAGAGATCGTCAAAATCTCTATGTAATGTGGAATTGCAATGTTAGCTGCAATTCCACAAACAGGCTTTTTGCCGTTCTACCCTCGATGTTTCCTTGGAGGCATATCCCCTGTGCGGTGCTGTCCAGTCTCCCTTGCGGAAGCGCTCCCTTTATGATCGTGGCGGTTTATCTCATCTCGGACGGTCATTCAATTTTACGTTCATTTCTGAACTGGCTACATCATACACCGAAAAATCGAAATTCAAGGATTATTTCCATGGTCGAAAATTCACGCAAAAATGCCCCGTTTTTTCCGATTGGAAAACACGAGGCACATTGTAACTTTATGCTGAAATATGGTAGAATATCTGCATCAGGAGGATGCTTATGAAAAATCAATTATCAATCCAAGAAAAACTGTGGGATCTTAGACGAGACCATGACTATAAACTGGAAGAAGTTGCATCCGCAGTAAATGTAGTGCCTGCAACTATCAGCAAATACGAAAACAAAGAGAACAAGGAATACAATATTGTTACTCTCAACAAGCTGGCAGAATTTTATGGTGTCTCTTTGGAATGGCTTGTCGGCAATACCGAAGTAAGAACATCTTCTCTTACTGAAATAGACGATTTGATGTTAGACGATGAAACCATAGAATTTTTGAAAAGCGGGCGTTTCAATAATAGGCTTTTATGCGAAATCATCAAACATCCGGATTTTATAAAACTGATGGCAGATACCGAAATCTATGTTGATGGTATCGCTACCATGCAGATCAAAAACATGAATGACTGGTTAGATGCCGTTCGTCTCCAGATTATTCAGCAGAAAAATCCTGATGCCAACGACCTGTATCTGAAAGTTCTGGAAAGTTCACATATTCAGGAAGAAGAATATTTCTTCCATACCATTCACAGCGATTGGAACAATATTATCCGCACCATTCGTGAAAACCACGAACATGCTGCCGAATCTGCACCTATCGAAAGACCAATGTCTAACGATAAAAAGGTGCAACGATTCTTGCAGACCCTAAAATTTAAGAGCAATCCGATTGAGGAATTCTGGCGTTTCTTCTGTGATGAAATGCAGATTCCGTTTGATCACCTCTCTGTGGATGAACATAAGGTCATGAAAGATGTGTTTAAGTGTTCCAAGTTACTAAAAGCTCTGCCGAATCGTAAAAAAGGAAAGAAATAAAAAAAGACCCATGCTATAGGATACCTATTGGCATGGGTGAATGAAAATATTCTTCAGCTTTATTTAAATATATCACTTATATGTGTAGGTCAGTGATTGTCTATCGGAATATCCACATGCCCTACTGCAATACATTTATTTCCTTGTATCAAATAACACTCGATGTAGTGCGATCCATAAAACTGTGAATTTTCATGAATAGACACCCCTCGATTTTGAATTTGTCCACGTATCATGTTTTTTTGTTCTGCTACAGCACCAACATTTCGAACTTTCCATAAAATCATGTCATATCGTGGAGCATCCGTATAACCAATAGAACAGTCTATAGAAAATCCATGCGGTAACCATCCATTAAACTTTTCTAAAAAGCTTAAAATTGGCATATCTCTAAAACCATTTTTACTGATAATACAATTAATTTTTACAGTATACTGTTCGTCCATATTATACATATCTTCTATGAACTGCTCTGTATTATTGAATGAATACAGAGACTTTTGACACGCTTCTGATATGTTTGTCTTTGAAGATGAACTCCAATAGTCATGATTAAAAAATTTATACCAGGCATTTTTAGCATCGTCGGCACTGCAATCCTTATCAAATAAGATATTCAATTCTGATAATTTGTTATTAAGCCGACTACACCAGTTACGCATCTTTTGACGATGGCTTTCAGTCTGAAGTAAAGAAATCGACGAATCTGTCGGATTACTAACTTCCACCGAAGTATCCAGACGCCTTTTTATTTCTACCATCGTGTAGTAAAACGCCTCATCCAATCTATCATAGTTCTGTAGCTTTTCATCACACAATACCGTTTGTAAAAGTCCGCCTGGCATATTAACCCAGCCGGCACGAGATTTACAAAACATTTTTGACAAACGTATCACTTGACGAAGAACTTGTCCTTTATCTGTAATCTCATCATTAAACCAATTGTTTATTGCTGCCGGATTTCTTGATGTCCATGTACTTCCTGCGTGTTCGTACTTATATTCCCTGTCTGTTGTATTTTCCTTGAATCTACGGTATATCGCAAAATCAACATGATACCCATTCGCATATACTATGCGTACACAATTTGTTTTTGCTTCCGGCTCCGTAGTAAAGCCTGTACACTTTCTTTTTAAGGCATCTACAATGACATTTTTAATTGCTTGAGCTCCTTTTCCAGCAAGATTATCTTTTTCAAACACAATAGCAACATCGATATCATAATCATTACTGTCATTCTGTACTACTGTATGCATTGCCATGCTGCCCTGTGTTCTTGTTTCAGATATTTTATAATCCGTTTTATGTTCTTCGTTATATTCTTTTAATCCAGCCTTTAATCGTTCTAAGTTCAAATCTCTTTTCTTTCTAAGTTCATTTTGCTTATCTGCTGGTAAAACAACATGATTTTTATAAAAATCAAGAAAACTTTTTGATAAATCGTACATATTTCGCCTTTCTATTCTACTTTCACAAATGTGCCTTTTCTGCTTCCAGATACATATACCCCAAATGGATATTTAATCGTATTTGAATGTATATAATGATAAACGATGATATCCATCATTCGATTAGTTCCCATTCCAATAATTTTCCCGATTTCTATCGACATACAGCTTGGTATCGACGCCACCAAATGTACTGTCTTAAGATTTGGAAAGCATTCACGTAACTTTATGTCTAAACAGTCATGAATAACCTTTTTATATTCCATAAGCTGTTCTTGGAATTCTATGACATTATCTTTAGGTGCTGACAAACCTACTCGTACAATATCCATGCCTGCAAATTGGCTCAAGTCTGCATCCATAACATTATGAGTAATAGATATAGCCAATACTATCTCTGTTGCATTTTCTGCCGCCTCACAATTTATGATTTCTAAATCCTTCCATTTTCTTCTCTGGAATATTCTTCTTTTCTTTAATTCGTAATATGTTTCACCGGCGTTTCTATTAAATTCAAAATATCTATTAACATCAGCTTCACCTAAAAATGTTCCAGCAAAGATTGTATAAGGGATTGGTGCCATACCTGTAAAGCAGCCTCCACTCTCCTTGGATTTTACCGCAAATTTTTCAGCATCGTCCCGAACTTGCTTAACTATGTATGAATTTGCCTTTTCATCCATGTTAGTACCATCATTGAAAACAGGAATTATGTCTAACACCTGTTCCTTTAATTTGTAATCTGCAATTTTTAAATCTTGCTTAGCTTTATCACTGCTAATTTCTTTTTTTCGAATGCCAAGCATATTAAGAACATAAATTCGTTCTTTCAACTTTACTCTGACAATAAGACTCAATAAAATTAGTATAAATC
>CALWLV010000049.1 GCA_944381595.1 uncultured Roseburia sp. | reverse complement strand
ACATAGAAAGGCTGTGAAATACCCGATCGATATGAGCTACATAAAATCGATTCAGAACCATTCCTAATTCTTTTAAAACCTTTTCTGAGACTGAAAAGGTGTATAGTTTTCCAATCTCAGAGGATATGATATATTGCATGGTATAGACCGTGGACACCTCCAGACTTATCTTATCATCTGAACCACAGTCTCTGCAAAGAATTCCATGATATCGAATACTGAACCCATCCAGATTTTCTTTTTTTCCACAATGCATACAGGAATATACTTCCGGGTATTCTCCATACAAAACTAGCATTTTTAATTCTACAATTCTTCTGACCAACCGATTATCCAATTTTTCATTTATCAATGCCCGCAGGGACTGATATAATAACAGAAGCATTTCTTTTGCCTCTATATTTTCAGTTCCAAAATAATCGGCCAGTTCCAGAAAATAGAATCCATAAGAAATCCTGTCCATATCTTCCACTATCTCTTCAAAATAATTCTGAATCTGAACAGATTGGAGATTATATGCAGTTTTTCCTTCATATAGAGTGAACTCCCCAAAACAAAATGGTCTGGTTGCTGCAGCAAATTGACTTTTGGGTCTCTTTGCTCCTCTGGCAAATGCTGTGATTTTTCCTCTTTCCCTGGTAAGAATTACTACACGATTATCATACTCGTTCACCGGTACAGAAAAAATGACCATTCCGGTTAAAGTAACCTCTCCTGTCATCTCTTCACTTCCTAAACATCCTTTGGATTATAGCCAAAATTCTTGAGCTGTACGTCACTGTTTCTCCACTCTTTACGGACTTTTACCCAGATTTTCAGATTTACTTTCATTTCCAGCATCTCTTCAATTTCCTTCCGGGCAAGACTTCCGATTTTCTGCAGCATTTTTCCCTGCTTTCCAATAATAATCCCTTTATGGGATTCCCTTTCGCACACAATGGTTGCCTCGATATCCATAATGCTTCCATCCGGCCGTTCCTTCATGGTGTCAATGTAGACCGCTATACCGTGAGGAATTTCCTGATCCAGAGAGCGAAGTGCTTTCTCCCTGATTAATTCAGAAACAATCTGACGCATTGGCTGATCTGTTACCGTATCCTGATCGTAAAACATCGGTCCATATGGCAGATATTGGAATAATGTATCAATGACATCATCTGTATTGGTACCCTTCCATGCAGAAACCGGAATAATTTCTGCAAAATCGTAAAGTTTCCGATAGGCATCAATAAATACAAGTATATCTTCTTTTTTCACCATATCTATTTTATTCATCACCAGAATCACCGGTGTTTTCACATTCTGTAACTGTTCTGCTATATGTCGTTCCCCGGCTCCGATATAATCCGAAGCCTCCACCAGCCACAGAATCACATCCACCTCTTTTAATGTGTTCTGCGCCACATTGACCATATAATTGCCAAGTTTGTTTTTTGCTTTGTGAATTCCCGGTGTATCCAGAAAAACAATCTGTCCTCTTTCATCCGTATACACGGTTTGAATACGATTTCTGGTGGTTTGCGGTTTATTGGATGTAATCGCTATCTTTTGTCCAATCAACCGATTCATTAATGTGGATTTTCCTACATTTGGTCTCCCAATCAGGGCTACAAATCCTGATTTTTTCGTTTGTTCCATATTTTCTCCATTCTTTCTATAATAACTCTTTGATTTCCATAAATAATTCTTCTGATTCCTGAATTTTATCTGAATTACCCACGGTACAAATATAATTCTGTGCAAGCACCGCCTCTATAACAGGCGCAAGATTTCTGACTTTCTCCACGGTCAAAGATAAAATTTCCTGTCTTTCCTTGCAGATATCCTCATAAGTGACGCCGGAAATATAGGCAGCAAAGGAACGTCTTCCCTTGGCAGACGGGTTTCTTGGTGTATCTTTGTTGCTGATGGTTCCAATGATATATTTCAAAACATCTCTGTCATCCGCATCAAAATTTCTTAAATATTCCGGAATTCCATTAAATACATCATTTGTTTTTTTCACATTTGGATCGCGGTAAGATACAAAAGAAATATTTCCACTGGTAGGACCGTAATTACTCATGACACCATAGGCTCCACCCTGCACACGGATATGATTCCAAAGATAATCATAGTCCAAAATATTTCGCAGAGTTTCCATTGCTCCATTATATTCATATCCGGCTTTCTTAAAGTTACCTACTCTTGCCACATAAGATACCGGGGATGGAATTCGTAAACCTTCATTTACTTTGTGCAATTCAATCGGTTCTCTCTCCACCTCAGCTTTCCTGTCGGATAACTGTCCCACAAAGGTTTCCAGTTCCTTTTCCATAATCTGGAATCCCTCTTCATCGGAAGTAAAACTTAATATGAAATTTTCTTTGGTAAATAATATATCTGCCAATTCTGTGAGATTCTGTACGATTTCATCTTTTTTCTGCTGGAAATTTCTTTCCAGATCATCCAGAAATTGATAAAATCCCACTCCTGCTGTCATATCTTTCACATAACCGCTCTCACTCATATAGGAATTTGCCCTTGTTACTGCAATCACATGTCCGGATGAAATCATTCTGACGCGCATTTTTGATTTTGTTTCAGCAATAATTTCATATAAACGCTTGGTATCTGAGAATTTCGTATGATGAATCACTTCAGAAATAATTTTAAATGCAGTTCCGATTTCATGGTAAAATGCCTTGATATTATTTTCAAACATCATTACCGTACCGCCATCCGTTTTTCCATACTGCACAAAATCATTGTAAAATCCGCCGGTATGCATATTAATATAATTGTTCAGTTCCGCGTAAGAGTAGTGTTCTGTATCCATACATGCCAGCACTGCTTTCATCAGTGCAAGATAAGGAATATATTTTTGCGGTAATTTTCCAGCGTCAAAACAAGCATTCACATAAGCAATTTTATTTGAAAAAACTTCACTAAATATGATTTTTACCCCACAAAGAGTTCTCTCATCTATCTGATATTTTTCCGGTAACTTGTCAATATCTTCCAGTTTCAGAACCGGAATGGTATTCAACTCTTCCTCTGTGGATGGTTTGCTCTGATATTCCTTCAATTCTTTCGTTCGGCGAATGATTGTTTCCAGTTCTTCCTCTGACAGAGATTCTTTATAAGTCTGAAGACGTTCTTCCAGAAGACGATTTTTCTCCTCCGTCAGTCCTTTCTTCGGATGCATGGTGAGTACTACCCCATGAGGATTATTTAACAGATATTTCTTAATTAACTCTTCATAATATCCGGTTTCCAATGCAGCATTCAATTCTTCGAATGTTTTTCCTGCCTTGATGTGCATAAAAGGCTCCATATCATCATAAAGCCAGCTTTCCAGACTATCCAGACAATAGAATAATCCCTTTGGAAAAGAGCCGAAGTCTGCCTCTCGATATTGGAATTCTCCCACATTCAATGCTGCCTTAATACTGTCTCTGTCAATTCCTTTCTCTACAAGTTCCGTCAGCACGTTTCGTATCACAGACAGAAATTTCTGCATTTTTCCTTCCTCCGCTTCTTTTGCCACCACAGAAAATGTATTTTGAAGCGAACCGGAAGAAAAACCTCCCGTAATATCCTTTCCAATCCCGGCATCAACCAATGCCTGCTTTAATGGTGCTCCCGGCATGGAAAGCAAGACATAATCAAGAATCTTCATTCCATAATAATCCAGACGATTCAATGCCGTACCTGCAGTAGTGGTATAGGAATACATGACTTTTCCATTT
This sequence comes from uncultured Roseburia sp., assembly GCA_944381595.1. Taxonomy (GTDB): domain Bacteria; phylum Bacillota; class Clostridia; order Lachnospirales; family Lachnospiraceae; genus CAG-303. Next base: position 20,124 of record CALWLV010000049.1, on the reverse strand, counting down.
TCCCCTTCTTCTCCAACCGGATAATCCTTATCTACATATCGGATTTCATCAAAAGGTTCCTGCATTGGGATTTCAGAATCGATTTTCTGATATTCAAAATCACTGAGATATTCCTCATCTATCCAATTCAGATACTGATTCATATCCATATCGCCGTAGAGATAGATATAACTGTTGGATGGGTGATAATAAGTGCGATGAAAATCCAGAAATCCCTCATAGGTCAAATCAGGAATCGCATCTGGATCTCCGCCGGACTCATAGCTATAACAATTATCAGGGAAAAGTTCATGAAAAATCTCACGATCCAGTAAACTTTCCGGAGATGACAAAGCACCCTTCATTTCATTATATACCACACCATTATATGCAAGTTTTCCCTCTTTTTCCTGGAGTTCATAACTCCAGCCTTCCTGTCTGAAAATCTCTTCTTTCTTATAAATATTCGGATAGAATACTGCGTCCAGATATACGTTCACAAGATTTTTGAAATCCTTGTCATTACAGCTTGCCACCGGATAAATGGTCTTATCCGGATAAGTCATCGCATTCAGAAATGTATTCAACGACCCCTTTACCAGTTCCACAAACGGATCCTTCGGAGGATATTTTCTTGAACCACACAAAACCGTATGTTCTATAATATGTGCAACACCGGTATCGTCGCAAGGCGGTGTTCGAAATCCAATATTAAATACTTTATTATGATCCTCATTGGCCATAAGAACCAGTCTTGCCCCGTTTTTTTTATGACGCAGCAAGTATCCAAAAGAATCTAATTCCTGAATTTTCTCCGCCTTGACCAATTCGTAAGCCGGTGACTTTGTAATATCAATTTCTCTCATTCTCTGTATTCCTCCACTTGTTTTGTTTTTAATAATTGCTCATACTTCTCATCCAGATCCAGAGCATGGATAACCATAGAAAACATAATCTTTGCCATGTGTTCCGGAGACTCTGTTCCATTTTCAAACAACCAGCGGTTCATGATTCCCAGACATCCCGACAAACAAAAGGCAAATGTATATACCAGATCATCTTTAATATCCGGAAATAAAACTTCTAAATGTTTCATGACATTTTCTTCCAGAATGTTTCTTAATTTCTGCACGAATGCCGGATCCCCGTTTTCCCCCATCAATGCTTTGGCTATTTCTTTATTCTTCCCAAACACCTGAAAAATATCTTCCATAAAAGAAAATGTATGCTCTTCTATCCCCATCGGATGCTGTCTGATAATCCTGCGTATCTCTTCCAGAAGCTCCTCTTCCATCTCATCCAGCAAATGATAGATATCTGCATAATGCAAATAGAAAGTGGACCGGTTGATATTTACAAACTCTACCAGTTCCTTTACCGATATTCCATCAATACTTTGCTTTTGCATAAGAGTTGCAAGACCGAGTTTTAGCTGTCCTTTTGTCTTTCTCACTCTTCGATCGACTTTTTCTGCCATATGAGTTCCTTTCATAATTTATTTATGTGTATTATACAACATTCTTCAAATTAATCAACATAAAAAGGTCATTGCTTCACAGAATAATCATCTATGAGACAATGACTTTTTTATATTTAAAACCTGTATAAACCCTTACTGCTCTTCTTTTTTTCCTGCCAGATAACGAATCAGAAACAGTACCATGAACAAAAGAACCAGTCCAATTCCAAGACTCAGAAGCATATTCTTTAAAACACCTGCAATGATATAGCATACAAAGGACACCCCTGCCACTGTCAACGCATATGGCAGCTGTGTGGTCACATGATTCACATGATGACACTGACTTCCTGCGGAAGCAAGAATTGTGGTATCTGAAATCGGGGAACAATGATCTCCGCACACAGCACCTGACAGACAGGCTGCAATGGACAATACCATCATTTCTCCACTCGGAAATACTCCCAGTACAATTGGAATTAAGATTCCAAAAGTTCCCCATGAAGTACCGGTGGCAAACGCCAGTCCTGCTGCTACCACAAAAATCACAGCCGGAAGAAACATCTGAAAAGCCTCTGCTGAACCCAATACCAATTCACCCACATAAATATTCGCACCCAAAAGACTGGTAATTCCGGATAAAGTCCATGCAAAAGTCAATATCAGAATCGGTGACACCATCATCTTAAATCCCTCTGAAATACAAGACATAAATGCTTCAAACGAGATAACATCGCGAAACATATAATAAAAAAAGGTAAACATCAAGGCGATAAAAGAACCCATCACCAAACCTACGGAAGCATTGGAATTTCCAAAGGCCGTAACAAAATCCACTCCCTCAAAGAACCCGCCTGTATAAAGCATACACACAATACATGCTACAATTAAGATTGCTACGGGTAAAAGTAAATCAGACATCTTTCCTTTGGGATTTTCCACTACATCAGAATCCTCTTTAAACGGCCGCTCAGGTGTGGTAAATAAATCACCTTTCACAGCATTTAACTCATGCTGTTTCATAGGTCCAAAATCCACCTTTGTCACTACCAGAAAAATCACCATAATTAAAGTGAAGATGGCATAATAATTATACGGAATCGTCTTTAAAAAGGTAGTAAATCCATTGATTCCCGAATCATCCGGTACAGAAGAAGTTACCGCCGCTGCCCAGGAACTGATTGGAGCTATAATACAAATCGGTGCTGCTGTAGCGTCAATGATATAGGCAAGCTTGGCTCTGGATACCTGATGGCGGTCTGTTACAGGACGCATGACATTTCCAACGGTAATACAATTAAAATAATCATCCAGAAAAATCACGATACCAAGAATCATGGTCACAAGCTGTGCTCCTACTCTGGTATGAATCACCTTTAACGACCATTTTCCAAAAGCTGCCGAACCTCCGGCTTTATTCATCAGAGCCACCATCATTCCAAGAATCACAAGAAAGACCAAAATTCCAACATTCCAGCTATCTGACAACTGTGCCAGCATTCCCCCTTCTTCCTGAAAGAATATGGTGTGAACGGTTAATTCCAGATTAAAATTGGAATATAACAATGCACCTGCCAGAATCCCTACAAAAAGAGAAGAATATACTTCTTTTGTAATTAATGCCAATCCAATGGCAATGACCGGAGGCAGCAATGATAATATGGTTGCATACGCATCCGGTTGATACGTTTCCAGATTTTCAATTTTTCCCGTTGTCTGAAACGAGATTACCACTAAAATCAGCAGAAGCACCAGAAGAACTGCCATGCATAGTTTTTTCTTTATTTTGTTACTCATTTTCTTTTTCCTTCCTCTTGTGCTCAGACTTCATCTGCACTTTTCATATTTGGATAAATTTTCTCAACCCTCTGATTATCATAATGTTCATCCAGCCACACTTCCACACGGTTGTCCGCTTCCGCTCCTGAATTTCTCTCTGTATAACGGATGAGAACCATTCCGGATATGAGGATATTACAGACCATAAAAACCAACAAAACCCAGGTAAGAACTTTGCCGAATTTTAACGGAATCTTCTCTATCCATCCTGAAAACAGCGGAAAAATACCTTTAATCCATACGACAGCTGCAAATCCCCAGAAAAAGCAATACAGTAAATTAATCCGTCCACCCAGATTAAATGGCATCTCGCTATAATCCCAGAATACCTGTCCAAATGCTACTTCCGTAAAAACACTGCACAGATATTCATAAACGCCACCCAATATGGCACCAATGGCAAAAATTCTGGCATCAGACTTATTTCTCTGATTATATAAAAATGCCGTTGCAAACATCATAGCCAATCCCCAGACCAGACTAAATGGTCCAATGACCACACTGCTCCTGCTCATCCATACTCTGCCAACAATACGACAGTATATGGTTTCTGTGATATCTCCAAGAAATGCACCTATGATGAATAGCATAAATAATTTATAAAATCCACATCCCTGTGCAAATATTTCTTCCTTCGTTTTGACCCATTCTGTCGCATGGAATGCAGGATATGCCCGCTCCAAGCGGCGATTGTTCTTCGCTGCCATCCAGTTCCCAATACGCATCCTCACTGCTGTCAATTTATAATTGACCCGTTCCACTCGCGGATATTTATAGGCCATTCCCCTTGCTGCAAAATAAGAACCAAGTATATCAACTGCTATAACAGCCAGCATCATCCATAAAATAACATGAAGAACGGTTCCGGATAAAGAGGAATACATCTTTAAAATAAGGGGATTAAAATATTTAATCCCTATCACTCCAACAATTCCCCATAACACGGTATACTGCAGACAGATATATCCATCCACATTAAATCTTTTGTCTGAATAATCCCATAAACGCATATGGGAAACGTAACCGATTCCTTTTGCCGTCAGCCACTGCACAACGGTACATAATACAGAAAAACCCAGGAACAAAAAGAGCCATGAATCTTTCAATTCCCAAAATCCTATGGTTCCAATGACGGAAACCACACCATAAATCACACAGTATGGACCGTTTAGAAAACCTTTGTTTGTAAATTTCTTATACTTTATAATTCCTACCAGCGTTTCAGAAATCCAACCCAGAAATGAATAAACACAGAATATCCATAACAGCGCATATAAATCTATCTGGCTTAAAATTGTACCTGTCATATTATATTTCCCTTCTATCTTTTGTATAGCAACTTACTATAACATGATAACCATAACATGTGCAATAGTTTTATGATATATTTTTAAATTGTGCCTGATACAGCTGATAATAAGCTCCTCTCTTCTCCATCAGTTCTCCGTGGTTTCCCGATTCCAGAATACCTCCCTGATCAATAACAAAAATCCTGTCTGCATTTTTAATCGTGGAGAGACGATGTGCGATAATGAAGGAAGTTCTTCCTTTTAACAGAGATTCAATTCCCTTCTGCACCAATATTTCTGTATGGGTATCGATACTGGAAGTAGCTTCGTCCAAAATCAAAATCGCAGGATTGGACACCATGGTTCTTGCAAATGCCAGAAGCTGTCTCTGTCCATTGGAAAGTCTTGCACCTCTTTCGCTGATTTCCGTATCGTAGCCCTTCTCCAGTTCCATAATAAATTCATGTGCATGTACTGCCTTTGCCGCCATCTCAATTTCTTCATCCGTAGCATCCAGTCTTCCATACCGTATATTTTCTCTGATGGTTCCGGAAAACAGATAATTATCCTGCGTCATCACTCCCATCTGTTCCCGCAGACTCTGAATGGTAACATCCTGAATATCATAACCATCGATTCGTACACATCCTTTGGTTGCATTATAAAAACGGCTAATCAGGTGGATAATCGTGGATTTTCCCGCTCCTGTGGGACCAACCAGTGCGATAGTTTCTCCCGGCTGAATATGAAAATTCACATCATGAAGAACGAAACGTTCCGGTTCGTCCGGATAAGCAAAGCTCACCCCTTCAAATGTTACTTCCCCACGAATATCCGGCAATGGTAGCGCCCCCTCTTTATCTGCCACTCCTGCCTGGATATCCAACACATCAAAGATACGCTCTGCCGCGGAAAGATTTGTCACCAGCTTGTTATAATAACTTGCCAGATTCCGCACCGGTCCCCAGAACATGGATAAATAAGTGGCAAATGCCACAAAGGTTCCAACCCCTTCTGCATCCGGCCCCAGCTTACAAATGCCTATATAATATAGAAGAAACGTTCCGATTCCCCATGAAATTTCGATGGTAGGACTGAATCCGTCTGCCACCAGTACTGCATTCCGGAAGGAAATTCTGTGTTCCTTCACAAGCTGTGCAAATTCCTGCTGTGCTTCCTGTTCCGCAGTGAAACTTTGCACCACACCAATTCCTGAAAAATCCTCATGGACAAATGCCGTAATATTCGAAGATTTTTTTCTGTGAATCTGCCATCTCTTATGGGCTAGTATTTCAGCTACATACATACCTGCCACAATCACAGGCAGTGCTGCAACTGCAGACAAAGTCAATGCCGGACTTTTTACAATCATAACAAGAAATACAACTATTACAGTCAAAAAATCCGGTATCAGCTGCGTTACCGTATTCTGAATCACTTCTTTCAATGAGTTGACATCTCCAATTACTCTTGCCAGTATTTTACCCGTTGGCCTGGTATCAAAGAAATCAAATCCCAGTGTTTGAATATGTGCGTACAACTCGTCCCGGATGACCAGGAGTACCTGATTGGAAACCCTTGCCATGGTTCTCATCCAAAATCTGGCACTCATCATAAATAAAACACTTAAAAGCAGCGATACACACACCACTGCTACCAATCCTTCCCAATCTTTTCCTGCTATTTTTTCATCGATGGCATATTCCATTAAGAGGGGCTGTATGATGGAAACAGACAGCGAAAACAACATAGCCAGCAATACCAGAAGAATTTCTTTTTTATAAGCAAGCATATACCGGAACAACCGCAAAATCACCTGCGATTTTACAGAATCTTTCTGTTCTTCATCCTCTTTTACTGAATTGATGGACATTTTTTCTCCTTTCCGTTTTCCTCAATGCCACGGTAATCCCCATACTGGGCCTCATAAGTAGCATAATAAAAACCTTTTTTCTCTAATAATGTTTCATGGGTTCCCCGCTCTGCAATCATTCCATGGTCCAACACCAAAATCTCATCCGCATTCCGCACAGAGGAAATACGGTGGGCGATGATAATTTTGCTCACACCCTTCTTCTCTGCCAGAGACTGCTGAATGGCATATTCTGTCTCCATATCAAGTGCTGAGGTAGAGTCATCCAGAATCAGAATTTTCGCATCTTTCGCCAATGCTCTTGCAATACTCAGTCTCTGTTTCTGTCCTCCGGAAAGACCTACCCCTCTTTCTCCTATGACGGTATCATACCCTTCTTCCAATTTATCCACGAATTCTGCTGCGTGGGCTGTAATCAAAGACTGCCTTACCGTCTCATCCCCCATCATTTTTCTTCTTCCAAGTTTCATATTCTCCCGAATGGTATCTGAAAACAGAAATACATCCTGTGTCACCACCGAAGTACAATTTCGCACAGAATCCAGTGTCAGATTTCGGATATCCTGTCCATCCAGAAGAATCTGTCCTTGTTCCACATCATAAAACCGGTTAATCAGATTCACAATGGTACTCTTTCCGGCCCCTGTCATACCCATAATTCCCAATGTTTTTCCAGGTTTCAGATGGAAACTGATATCATTTAAAATATTGGTTCCATGCAGGGAGAAGGATACATGATCAAACTGCAAATCACCTGTTGCATCCTCCAGAATCTGTGCGTCCTCGGCATCTTTGATTTCCGGTTCTTCTCCCAAAATTTTTTTAATCTTTTTGTTGGAAGCAAAAGCTGCTGCCATAGCATTGGTCAGCCAGCCGATATTTTCCATCGGCCAGACAATATTGTTGGCATACTGAATAAATGCGGTCAGAAGACCAAGCGTAATATTTCCCTTCATGACCATATATCCGCCGACCAGGAGTACCATCAACTGCATTACTTTTGGAATAAAAGAAATCTTAGGCTCAAAGCGTGCCATAATATCTGCCTGCTCCACATTCAAATCATAGTATCTGCCATTCTGTTTACGGAATTTCTCCATCTCAAATCTTTCTCTTGCAAAGGCCTTCACCGTACGCACACCGGATAAATTCTCTTGTACCACCGTATTTAAGACTGCATTCTGCTCACTGATTTCATCGTATATTTTATCCAGTTTCTTCTCCAGACGAATTGCCATCACTCCCATAATCGGAAGCATCAACACCGGAATCATACTAAGCTGCCAGTTTAACTGCACCATGCATACAATCACACCTATGGTATAGAGGATTGCCTCTACCGCCAACATACCCACAAACCCAAATGCATCCCAGAGTCTGTCCACATCATCCTTCACTCTGGCCATCAGTTCTCCGGTATTATTCCTGTCAAAATAATTTCTGGATAATGACTGTATATGACGAAACAAATATTCCCTCATATCGCTGGCCACACGGCTTCCGGTCACATCACAGGTAAATTCTTTGATATACTGAGAAACTGCTCTTCCAAATCCAACAAATAAAATCCCTGCCAAAAGTGGTTTCAGTGCCTCCATATCGCCGCCAATGATTACATCATCCACAATGGACATAGTCAGAATGGGGAACCAGATATCTAAGAGGATACTGATTCCCATTGCTGTCCCTGCTATGATATAGCGCCACCAATTTTTACCCACAAAATGCCAGAGAGGATATTTTCTTTTCTTATGTTTCATGTTCTCACTCTCCATCAAGTTATTTATACATTTTCCGCATCCGCCGTTTCTTTCTCACCGGCTTATTCTGTGCTTTCTTATATTCCTCATACTCGATTCGCCACTGTTCATAATCCCGTTCAAACAATTCTTCCATCATCTGGCTATGTAACTGTTCCGCTTCCACCTTTTCCAACAATTTGTTCTGAACAAATTTTTTGCTTTTCTGCTTATAAGCCGGCAACTGATTCTTCTCCAGCAAGTGATTTAATTCTGTTCGCCACAGCCATTTTATCTGTTGCTGCAGCTTACATTTTGGATTTTTTACCGGTTCCCTCTGTAACTCAATCTGCACTGTTCCCTTCTCCTCAGAAACCACAAGAATTCCCCAACAGTCCGGAACATGCTCTGCCACATGCTTTTGATGAGATTTCCCCACCACAATATAGTTGTAATCACAGAATTTATCATAGTCTCTGGTCTGTCTTTCCAGCCTTTCATAATTGTCTGCATCACTTTTTATTTCCAGTCCCACAATTCCGGAATCCAATACCATAACCAGATCCGCTCTGGAACGCCCCATAATCTTTTCTTCAAAAATCCTGTTTTTTCCGAAAACCTCATCCAGATAATCGAAAAGAGGTTCTCTGATTTCTGCATCGTACATCCTGTCCTGCCTCTATTTTACACCAATTTTCGGACAAATATCCTGCAGGCAACATTGATCGCAATATGGCTTTGTTCTCGCTGTACAAATATCCCGGCCATGATATACCAGACGATGACAGAAATCACTTCCTTCCTCTGGGGGAATAATCTTCCAGAGTGCCATCTCCACCTTCTTTGGATCTTTAATTCCATCCACAAGTCCCATACGATTGGTCAGACGGATACAATGGGTATCTGTGACGATGGCAGGCTTACCAAACACATCTCCCATAATCAGATTGGCACTTTTTCTTCCTACACCCGGAAGTTTTAATAATTCATCAAAACTGTCCGGCACCTTTCCTCCGTACTCCTCACAAAGCATCTTCATACAGGCACTAATATCCCTTGCTTTACTGTGTCCCAATCCACAAGGGCGTACAATTTTCTCTATTTCTTCCACCGGAGCCTCTGCCAGTGCATACATATCCGGATATTTCTCATATAATCCCTCTACTACCACATTTACTCTTGCGTCCGTACACTGGGCAGCCAGCCGTACACTGACCAGCAATTTCCATGCCTGATCGTAATCCAGTGTACAACCGGCATCCGGATACTCCTTTTTTAACCGCTCAATAATCTCTAATGCCAATTCTTTCTTTCTCATGTTGTACCTCTTTCACTCACTGTTAATTCCATTTTAATATGCCGGATTCCAACATCCAAAAATTCTTCTGAAATCTGACGAAATCCAATCTTCTCGTAAAATACTCTTGCATAAGTCTGTGCCATAATATCTATCTTATCTGCATGAAATTTCTCTTTTGCAACCCTGATGCCTTCCTTAACAAGATTTGTCCCCAGTCCACATCTTCTCTTTACAGAAATCACCCTGCCGATGGAAACATGATCATAATAGGTCCCTCTGTCCAACACTCTTAAATATGCCTGAATCCCTTCTTCATCCCGAAAATATACATGATATGCATCTTTATCATAATCGTCTACTTCCTGATAGGGACATTGTTGTTCCACAACAAATACCGCCACACGCAATTTATAAATCTCTACTAATTCCTCTGTTGATAATTCATGAAAATGTTTGATGACTAATTCCACAATTATTTTCTCCTTTGCTTTGCTTCATTCCCTATCCTTATTTGCTCAAATCAATGTTTCTTACCACGTCTCTGATCTTCAGTACATATCCCGGCGACACCGATAACTCATCGATTCCCATTCGAAGAAATGTCTCTGTCATCGATGTATCCGCTGCCAGTTCACCGCAAATACCAATCCATAAGCCATGGGCATGGGCATTTTTTGCAGCCAGTTCAATTAACCGAAGTACCGCTTCATGATGAGGATCACAGAATCTCTCAAGATTTGGATTCTGTCGATCACAGGCAAGGGTATACTGGGTCAGATCATTGGTTCCCACACTGAAAAAATCCACCATCGGTGCTATCTGATCACTGATGATAGCTGCTGCGGGAGTTTCAATCATTACCCCCAGTTCCACCTTATTTCCATACTGAATTCCATCTTCATCCAATTCCTGTTTCACCTCTTCGCAGATAGAAAGAATCTCCTCCAACTCCCCTGTACTGGCAATCATTGGAAACATAATACCAAGATTCCCATATGCGGAAGCCCGGTACAGGGCACGAAGCTGGCACTTGAAAATTTCCGGTCTGGCAAGACAAAGACGTACTGCCCGCAGTCCTAATGCAGGATTTTCTTCTTTCTCCAGCTGGAAGTAATCCACCTGCTTATCCGCTCCGATATCTATGGTTCGGATAATGACCTTTCGCCCTGTCATACTCTCCAAAACCTTTCGATATACCCGAAATTGCTGTTCCTCGGTAGGATAATCCGTATTTTCCAAATATAAAAATTCACTGCGGAATAATCCAATTCCACCGGCATCCTGCATAAGAGCTGCACCTACCTGATCCATATTTCCTATGTTTGCATAAATATGAATCTTATGTCCGTCTATGGTAATATTTTCTTTTCCTTTCAGACGTTGAAGCATCTGCTTCTTTTCCAGATCTTCCTGAATCTTTTTTTCCGCAAGCAGAACTTCTTCCTCGGACGGATCCACAATGAATTGGCCGGTGTATCCATCCACGATGGCTGTCTGTCCATCTTTTATCTGGGATAAAAATTCTTCTCCCAAGCCGATAATGGCCGGAATATTCATGGTTCCGGCGAGTATGGCTGTGTGAGAATTGGCAGAACCATAGGCTGTGACAAAGGCCAGTACTTTTTCCTTATCGATGGATACGGTTTCACTTGGTGCCAGATCCTCTGCACAGAGAATCACCTTATCCGGCAAGTCTCTTGTTTCCTGTTCCTGATGATTCCCGGCAAGGCAGGCAATCAGACGGTTTGAGATATCTCTGATATCTGCTGCCCTTGCCTGCATATAGCTATTGTCCATATTCTCGAACAGGGCAGAAAGGTTATCGGAAGTGACAGCCACTGCATATTCTGCGTTAATGTGCTGATTTTCTATAATGTTTTGAATGGAATCATTATAGTCCTCATCATCCAGCATCATAATGTGAATCTGAAAAATCTGTGCATTGGACTCCCCTACTTCTTTCAATGCTTTCTCATAAATCGTCTCCAACTGTTCTGTAGCAAGCCGTTTTGCTTCCTCTAAGCGCTTTTTTTCCTGTTTCACATCAGAAATATGGGTACGCCTGACCACTGTTTCTTCTCGCTTAAATAATTGTACCTTACCTATCGTAACCGCACTATATACACCTTTTCCCTGATATCTCATAACAACCACCACCCATCAAAAATTCTCATCCATAAAGTTCTTTATTTTCTCATAAACAGTGTCCTCTCCATTTGAAATTGTCACTGTAATGATATCGTCCTTCCTAACACCCAAATTCATAAGAGAGAGCAGTTTCCCGGCATCCGCACTTTTTCCTCCCTTTGAAATGATAACAGAGGCATTCATTTCTTTCACCAGCTTTGCCAAAAGTCCCGCCGGTCTTGCATGAATTCCTTCTGAAGCCTTCACTTTATGTTCAAATGTTTTCATAATCCCTTCTCCTATTCTCACTTCATTATCTTAATCTTCCAAATCTCTCTGTCATCTGCCAGATTGATGTTTTCAATTTTTCTGATAATTCTTTCTCTGTCACTCGCCAACGCCAGTTGTTTCCCACAGTAGATGGCACATTCATGCGACATTCATCCGTCCGTCCCATATAATCCTGAAGAGGAATCATGCAAATCCCGGCATTGCTCCTCATAATCAGGCTAATAAATCCCCAATACAATTCCTTCCCCGGTGTATACCTGTCACACAGATATTCCCTTGTCTTTTGCCGTTCCTCCTCCGTGATGGTCTCAAACCAGGAGGTAAGCGTCTGATTGTCATGGGTTCCTGTATAGGCCACACAATGTTCCGGATAATTATGAGGCAAATAGTCATTTCTGCTTCCGGTATCCCTGGAATCAAAAGCAAACTGTAATACCTTCATCCCAGGGAATCCGCTTTCTCTCACCATTGTTTTGACAGAATCTGTCATATATCCCAAATCTTCCGCAATGACTTCTCTATCTCCAAGCGTTTCCCTCATCCTTCGAAACAATTCCATACCCGGTCCTTTTTCCCAGTGTCCATGAACAGCCGTAGTCTCCCCATATGGAATAGCATAATATTCATCAAAACCCCGAAAATGATCAATCCTTACTATATCATATAATTGGAAACAATACCAGAGTCTTGTCATCCACCAGCGAAAATTTTCACCTTTATGGTATTCCCAGCGATAGAGAGGATTTCCCCAGAGTTGTCCCACAGCAGAAAATCCATCCGGCGGACATCCTGCCACCGCCAGGGGCATACGATTTTCATCCAGCTGAAACATCTCCGGATGAGCCCATGTATCAACACTGTCCATGGCCACATAAATGGGAATATCGCCGATGACCTGAATGCCCCTTGCATTGGCATATGCTTTCAAATTCTTCCATTGACTGAAAAAGAGATACTGCATATATTTCTGAAACTCCATTTCATCCTGCAATTCATTCTGATAATTCTCCATGGCCGTTTTCCTTCGCAGTCTGATATCTTCGGGCCATTCCATCCATGGTCTCCCATTAAATCTATTTTTCACTGCCATAAACAGTGCATAATCCTCAAGCCACCATCGGTTTTCCTCTATATACAATGCATAGTCCGGATTTTCCCTGATATTGCTCCTCTCATAAGCTTTTCGCAACAAAGGATAACGATTCTCATATAGTTTTTTATAATCAATATCATTTTCCTTTGTTCCAAAGTCTATAGCCTGACACTCTTTTTCCGTTAAAATCCCCTCTTTAATGAGCTCTTCCAGGCTGATAAAATATGGATTTCCTGCAAATGTAGAAAAGGACTGATAAGGGGAATCCCCATAACCGGTTGGTCCAAGAGGCAGAATTTGCCAGTAAGACTGTCCTGCCTTGGCAATCCAATCTACAAACTTATACGCATGTTCTGAGAAGCAGCCGATTCCGTATGGGGATGGCAGACTACTAACGGATAGTAAGATTCCTGCTTTTTTCTTTATCATATTTTTTCGTCTCCCCTTTCTTCTGCAATCGTTACCATAACACCATAATGGTCAGAGATAACTGCTCTGTTTTTCCCGTTAAACATTACGACGGAACTGCTGATTGGAACTTTTCTGCTGCACCAGATATAATCAATTCTCATCCTTTTCTGTTCCATTTCTTTCTCTTCTCTCCATCCATCTATTTCCTGTTCCACCGTATTTCCCTGATCTTTCTGCTCTGCCAGAAGATAGGTATCCTGCCATCCGGAAGCTGTAATCAGATCATATCCCTCTCCCTCTATATGGGACGGACAGTTGAAGTCTCCCATGAGCCATACTGATTTTTTTCCTTTCAGATGATGTTCCAAACGAATCCACTGTTGTGCAAAGGGATCCTCCTCATCCTTCCACCATCCCATATGGATCGTATAAAACCACTGGTTCTCCCTTCCTTCTGTCCGAATCCCCAGCACTTTTCTTGTTTTCCAATTCTCATAATCCCTTCCTTTGCTAATATAACATTGCTCCGTGGAAAGGATTGGCGTTTTACTAAAGATTGCCAGACCTTCATCATATTTTTTATACCCGATTTTTACCGGCAGCCATGTCCAATAATAAAAAAGTCCTTCTTCCCTCAACCGTTTTGCCACATAATATGCATGATTCCCCTTCCGTACCGAAATTTCTGTCTGACAGGGAAAATATCCCTGTTCTCTCCGGACGTTCTCCGTATAACGAGGCTGATTTACTTCCTGCATGGCGATGATATCCGGTTTTTCCTCCAGTATGGTCTGTACAAAAATCCTTCGTTTTTTTTCATATTCTATTTCTTCCAAACTGTGCGTATTGATGGTTAATAATTTCAACCGTCTGCCTCCTCTATAAAATATCCTGAATATCCGATTTTAACACATCGGCCTTTGGTCCATACACAGCCTGGATTCCGTTATCCTTTTTTACCAATCCCAGTGCTCCCTGTGTTTTCCACTCCGAAAATTCCGCTACTTTTTCCGGGTCTTTGACTGTTACCCTGAGTCTGGTCATACAGGCGTCCACATCCACAATATTCTCTCTTCCTCCCAGCAACCGGATGATTCTCTCCGGCTGACTGTTTTCATCTATCGAACTATCTGACTTCTTTTTCCTGTCTCCACCGATTTCATCAATATAGTTTCCAAGCCGTCCCGGAGTTGCAAACTGAAATTTACCAATCATATAATAAGCTACCAGATAACCGATAACAAAAAATACTACAACTGCAATGAGAAAATTGATAATATCTCCTGTTAATCCTGCTTTCACAGACATGGGAATTCTGGTCAGCAATTCCAGATTGCCAAAGGAATGAAGTCTCAAATGGATGACTCCTGCCAATGCGAATGCACATCCCTGTAAAATTGCATACACAATGTACAACGGAATGGCACAGAACATAAACATAAATTCTATTGGTTCTGTCACTCCTGTTAAAAATACAGCCAGCGCTACCGAAATAAACATGGAACGGTATTTTTTCTTTTTATCTTTCTCTACTCTGCGATACATAGCCAGTGCAACGCCAAGGACAAGCCCTGTGGCACCAATCATCTGACCCACCTTAAATCTTGCCGGTGTAACGGTTGTCAGGAGATTATAATAAGCGTCCATATTCCCTGCATTTTTAAAATTAATCAGATCTGTTACCCAGGCAAGCCACAACGGATCCTGTCCAAATACTTCTGTTCCGGCATTGATACCGGTCTGAATCACATAAGTTCCACCAAAAGAAGTATAATTCATCGGTATGGTCAGCATATGATGCAGACCAAATGGAAGAAGTAATCGTTCCAATGTTCCATAAATAAATGGTGCAAGCACAGGGGCACTGTCCGAAGAATTTGCAATCCAGATTCCAAAGGAATTGATTCCCATCTGAATCACCGGCCAGACAACCGCCAGAATCAATGAGACAATCACTGACCAGACAATTACCACCAGTGGAACAAACCTTTTTCCATTAAAAAATGACAAAAAATCAGGTAATTTCCGATAATTATAATATTTGTTATAAACCATGGCACCAAGAAAACCGGAGATGATTCCCACAAATACCCCCATGTTCAAAGCCGGTGCTCCCAACACAGATGTAAAAAATCCCTTGACCGGAATTTCCTGTCCAAATAAGGTGTGGGTCACTGCATCTGCCTCATTCAACATATCTGATGTCACATCAAAAACCTGTCCGGTAATAATATTAATGAGAATAAATGCAATCACCGCTGCAAAGGCTCCTCCGGCTCGTTCTTTTGCCCAGGAACCGCCAATTGCAACTGCAAACAGAATATGCAAATTATTGATAATTGCCCATCCGATATTCTCCATCACTGCTGCAATGGTCAGAATAATCTTCGTATCCCCGGCAAACAAGGCAATCAGATTTCCTATACTAATCATAAAACCAGCCGCCGGCATAACAGCAATCACTACCATCAAAACTTTTCCAAGTTTCTGAAGAAAATCGAATGAAACCACCCCGCGTTTTTTCTTCTCTTTTGGGGTATTGGTCATTTTCTCTTCCTCGTACTCCTGCTCTATATCCGATAATACCAAAATCGTATCTTCTCCCGCTTTCACACTTCCGGAAAAATGAGTCATCTTTTTTCCTTCTGCACCGTCACATATAATCACCGGTGTGGTTAAGTTCATACCTTTTTCTTTTAAAAACTGTATATCCACTTCCCCGATGATGTCACCGACCCGTACCTTGTCCCCCTCTTTCACATAAGACGTAAAACCTTCTCCTTTTAAACCAACTGTCTCCAGTCCCACATGTACCAGAACATCCAGTCCGTCATCCGAACGCAGCCCATAAGCATGTTTCGTCTCAGCCACAGAAGTCACAATTCCTGTCACGGGACTGACAATTTTTCCACTATCCGGAATAATTGCAACTCCATCTCCCATGACTTTTTCCGTAAATACAGGATCCGGTACTTCACTAAGTGAAAGAATTTCTCCTGAAACCGGCGCCTGAATCATGATTTCTTCAGAGTTGGGATGATTCTTTTTCATAGATTAAAATCCTTCCTATTCTGTCAAGCCCAAAATTATTATTTTTACTGGCTTTGACGTATTTTATTTACCTCTAAAACAGAGCCGAGAGTGATGAATATCGTAGTATCAGGTACCGAACAGCTGATATTAGGGTATAGTTTATAAAGCATCCTCTCTGTTTGCTTTATAAAGGCTATTTTCCCTCTGTTCAACTATGATGATGAACCTTCCGTGTCTAAGGGGATCGTGTCCCAACTTCCTTCGTCCCATCTATTCATACACTGAGTGCCAGCCAAGCTCCTAGACAGGGTCTTGCCCTACGGAAAAAACCGATGCCGGCTACAGCTCTTGTTTTTTCATTTGATTGTTACCGACCCCGCTTCACATGCAACGGTACTGATTAACTCAGTGGACGCTATACCGCTGCAGGCTCTGTTTGGTCTTTGTTCGGATGCATTCCTTTATGAACTCCATTGTTTACGGGTTTCTTATCCAGAACCCTGCCCAGCCCCTGAACTTATCAGAAGTTCGGCAGGGCTCTGGAAATTTTCTTTTTTGATTATTTCTTTTGATTATGCTGCTGTCGGCATTCCTGTATTCCCCTGACGTTTGATGTCTTTCAGCATTTTCTCCGGATCATACTTTGTTCCTGTCTTCAGAATCGTATAGATGATCCTTAGTATCTTGCAGGCTATTACAATCAGTGACTGCATCTTCTTTAACGGATTCACAGCCCTTGTCGTATAATACATATGCAGTTGTTTAAATTCATCTGCATGTGACACAGCTGACTTTGCACCCTGAAACAGCCAGTATCTCAGTCGTTTGCGTCCCCTGTGACTTATCTTTGTCTGTCCTTTATGTTTTCCTGAGCTACAGGCTACAAGACTAAGCCCGCTTAATTTCTGTATTTCCTTTACATCATCAAATCTGCTGATATCACCCATTTCTGCCAGTATTCCAGCAAGAATGTTTTCTCCAACTCCATTGATTTCAATGATGTTTTCTGCATGTGGTATTTCCATGCATTTCTTATGCAGCATTTCCTCAACTTTCCTAAGCTGTTCATCCAGCTTAACAATCTGTGATGCAAACCACTTTACTGCCTCTCTTCCGGCATCGGTGCCATCTGTCAATCCTACACTCGCCTTCGCATAACGAATGATATCTTTAGCTCTGCTGTAACCGCGTCCTCTCAGTTTCGCTTTATGCCAGATATCCCTTAAGCCTTCTTCTCCAAGTGCAGTCATATCAGTTGGCATTGGCGCTGTTTTCAGCACTTCAAGTGCAAATGCACCATCTATCTTTCCTAATGCGTCCATATATTCCGGAAAGTATATCTTCATCTCTCTGTGCAGACGATTGATATTTCTGATCCTGTCCGCTGTCAGCTGGTCTCTGAACATGGAGAGCCTTCTCAGTTCAGCATACAGTTTTTCTGGAAGATATGGCATTCCATAGTTTCCATCTTTCACCAGATTGGCGATAAGCTTCGGATCCTTTCTGTCATCCTTAAGCTGGCTGTTATCTTCAATCTCTTTGCTCTGCTTTACAGCATATGGATTTACCTGAACAACACTGATTCCGTTTGAAACCATCCATGCAGCCAGTGCAAACCAGTAATGACCTGTCGGTTCAAGACCTAACACTACCTGTTTCTTATCATTCTTTGCCGCTATGTCCAGCACCCATGCTTTTGCACTGATAAAGCCTTCTTTGTTATTACTGAATCCAAAAGCTTCTTTACTGAGTTCCCTGCCTCTGGTGTCGATTGCTCTGATATAATGCGTTTCACTGCCTATATCACATCCGACTATAAGCATATCGTCAGAGATAAAGGTAAGTTTATCATTCTTTTCAAACTTTCCTCTTGTTTCTAACTCACGCCATGTAGATGCTTTCAGGCTGTTCTCAATCACCTCTATCTTTCTGCTGATTTCTTCATTTGATAAAACATTTATTGAAGAATTCTGCTTTTTTACTTGATTTTTTGTTGTTTTAGCGTTAACATTCATTTTAGATACCTCTTGTATTCTTTAGATTTTACCAACGGTCAGGTCAGTAATAATCTAAATTTACTTGAGGTATTTTTTTGTGTCAACTCCCTTTACAATTTAAATTATACAGGAAGCTCCTTATTATTTTATAGTAACACATTTCTGTCGATTTGCATATTTTTTTATCCATACACGTAAAATTTATCTTCTCTATATAGCATTTACCATTCTTTGTTTCTTATCCAAAAGAAATGTAAAATGATGCATAAAAAATACAGCCGGCATTTTCGCCGGCTGCTTTTATAATCTTACTTCAATTTCCTGATCCATCCACAACTCATCTTCTGTTACCATACAATCAAACGCTGCAATCCTTACTCCTGCCTTCGCTGCCTTTCTCAGTTCCTTACGAAACTCCGGCTGCGTCCTGTCATTTGGCGTAAAATATCTGATTCCTTTCATCTGTATCACGAAAAAAATCATTCCTTCATAGCCGTCCTTTCCACATTCTGCCAGTTCCCGGATATGTTTTAATCCCCTTTCTGTGGGTGCATCCGGAAATTCTGCCACACCTTCTGTTTCCAATGTGACTCCCTTGACCTCAATAAATATCTTTCGTTCTCCCACTTCCACATATAAATCAAATCTGGAGTTTCCATATACCGTTTCCGGTTTAACCAAAGTAACATGTCCTCCCAGAAATTCGTCCAGCTTTCCTGCTTTTAAATGCTCCGCCACCGCTTTATTGGGTGCCTGGGAATCCATATTCACCAATACCTGCCCTTTCATCACTGCAATCACATCGTATTTTGTCTTTCGTGCCGGGTTTGCCGCTTCCTCTAAAAATACAGCTGCACCGAGCTGCAACAGTTCCCTGCATCTCCCTGTATTTTTCACATGGCAGATTACTTCTTCCCCATCCAGTTCCACATGAGCAATAAACCGGTTGGGTCTCTTTAAAAACGTTCCCTTTTTGACAATACCATATTTCATTTAAAATTCCTTCTTCTGATTAAAATACATGGATAATTTCCATGAAGCTGCAAGAATTATAACATCTGCTGCCAACACAATCAACCATAATGTAGACATCTTTATTCTTTCAAATTCCATAGGTATATCAAAACATGTGATACCAATGCACATAGCTATCAAAATTCCGTAATATGCCATCCTTCCTTTTTCTACTCCAAATTTGTAAATAATCGTAAGCAATACACTGCCCGCAATTAATCCAACGGAAAAAAATACTCCCTGATTCTGCAGGATTTCTGTAAAAAGAAGTTTTCCATGTACCATTTCATTGAACACCTTTGCAACAGTCGTCAATATGGTGACTATCACCAGTATTCCACACATGAATAAAAATTTTTCAGAAACAAGCCATGATTTTTTATACGGCATGGTCCGACTGCAAACATCCCATTTACATCGTTCCTCGTAAGAAAGCAATGTCACTGGCATCACCACTGCCATCAAAACCGGATACATGAGGAAAAACTCTGCATTCTCAGAGAAAATTCCCAGTACCAAAAAGAATAACACCAGTATCAAAATGGATTTACAACTTGAGTTTCCGCAAACTGCACTAAAAAAATAGATATGTCTACCCAAAGTACCAATCTGCCGATTTTTTGAGAAATTCAGAATGGCAGTACCGAGAGTAGAGGCACTTTAATAAGCCCCGCCGGAAC